>JAABTE010000087.1 GCA_011390035.1 Desulfobacteraceae bacterium
GGCCAGATGCGATCATCGGGCTGACCGTGTCGAATCTTACTGAGCTGGCGCAAAGCGACCTGAACCCCTGCGACTATATCGGCACCGGCCCCGTCTATCCCACCGCCACCAAGGCGGACGCAAAGGCGGTAAAGGGAATCGAGGGGCTTCGGGAGATGGTCCGGTGCTGCCCTGTGCCGGTGGTGGCCATCGGCGGCATCACGGCGGAAAACGCGGCGGCATGCCTGGCGGCGGGGGCGGCGGGGGTGGCGGTGATCAGTTGCATATCGCGGGCGGAAGACCCGCAAGGGGCCGCGCGGGCGCTTGGGTCTGTGATGGCCATGCCGTCACCGGAGGTTTTAAACAGCTCGCGGTAGCGGGGCTCGCTCTCCTTTTCCGGCACGACTTTGACGGGACACTTTCATAGCCCTGCCGCCCCTTGATTTTCCGGCCTTTCCTTATTATATATATTCCGTTGTCCGAGTAGGGGTGTTCCGGTGCCTGGTCCGGAGCTGAGATCATACCCTTTGAACCTGATACAGTTCATACTGTCGTAGGGAATTCGAGGCTTTATCCGCCAGGAAGATCCGCCGACGGGGCCATGCGGGGCATCCGCCCCCGGCGCCGCGCCACCCCATTTTTTTCAATCCCTCAATTATTTATCCATACAGGTGGCGTCATGTTCAAACCCCATTCCGCGTCGGATACCCGGCGCATCGCCCAGGCGGTGATTCTCGTGGCCATGGGCGTCTCTTTGGCCCCTTACACCTCCATTCCCGTAGGCATCGCCAAGATCAATCCCACCCAGCATTTCATCAACGTGCTGGCCGCCGCGCTGCTGGGCCCCTGGTGGGCCGTGGGTGCGGCCGGCGCCATCGGCCTGATCCGCAACGCGATGGGCGTGGGCACCCTGCTGGCCTTTCCCGGCGGCATGATCGGGGCGCTTCTGGCCGGGCTGGCCTATGCCCGGACGCGCAACCTGTATGCCGCGGCGGCGGGCGAGATCCTGGGCACCGGCTTTATCGCGCCGGTGGTCAGCGCCCTGCTGGTGGCGCCCTTTTTAATGGGAAAGGCTATACCGCTGCTGGCGCTGCTTCCGTC
The DNA here is from genome assembly GCA_011390035.1 of Desulfobacteraceae bacterium. GTDB lineage: Bacteria > Desulfobacterota > Desulfobacteria > Desulfobacterales > JAABSP01 > JAABTE01. The sequence goes on from JAABTE010000087.1 coordinate 1,081, forward strand.
GTTTCTGAGCAGCGCCATCGCCGGGGCCGCGCTGGGCGTTCTGGCCATCCGGATGCTGGAACGGGCAGACATGGTGGAGCTGGGCGGATCGGCGGATGCCTGATCCGCCCGAGGGGCGGGCGGGCCGGCAAATGCCTGATCCGCCCAAGGGGGGCGCGGGCCAGCGGATGCCTGATCCGCCCGGGAGGCGGGCGGCCTTCATTCGGGTGGCCGGTTTGCGGTATCGATATCGGCGCCTGAGCCCCGATTGGATACTGAAGGGCATCGATCTGGCCATTGGAAATGATGCCGCGTCCCCCGGCGCAACGCTCATCTTCGGGGCCAGCGGGTCCGGGAAATCCACCCTTTGCCGGACCTTCAACGGATTGATTCCTCATTTTTACGGCGGCGCGATGGAGGGCCGGGTGACGGTTGACGGCCATGACACGGCCGCCCTGGGGGTGGAGGGGCTGTTTCACCGGGTGGGGATGGTGTTTCAGAACCCCGAGGCCCAGCTCTTCAACCGAACCGTGGAGCGGGAAATCGCCTTCGGGCTGGAAAGCCTGGGGCTGGATCGGGAGGAGATGCGGCGGCGCGTGGCGGCGGCGGCGGGGGTGGTGGGGATCGGACATCTGCTCCATCGGGACCCCCAGGGGCTGTCTGGCGGCGAGCAGCAACTGACGGTCATCGCCGCCATCCTGGCCCCGGCTCCCCGGCTGATGGTGCTGGACGAGCCCTACGCCAACCTGGACCCGGCCGGCGTGGGGCGGGTGCGGCGGGCGCTCCGGGCGGTGCGGCGGGAGGGAACGGCCGTTGTGATCGTGGAGCATCGGCTGGGATACGCGGCCCCGGACGTGGATCGGATGGTAACGCTGGAAGACGGGCTTGTGATGGCGGACGGGCCGCCGCCGGCCGCGGCGATGGGGCGTTCTCCGCGGGTCGGGGACGCTGCCGCCTCCGGGGCGATTATCCCGGGTTCAATGGCAGGGAGACCCGCCGCCACAGGCGCCCCGTCCCTGGCCGCCTCGCCATCGCCCCCGGCCCCTGCCACTGACGATGCCATGCCCCTGTTGCGCGTCCGGGGACTGACGCACGAGGCCGGCGGCAGACATCTTCTGGATGCCATTGACCTGGATCTGCGTTGCGGCGAATCGGTGGCGCTGCTGGGCGGCAACGGCGCCGGAAAGACCACGCTGCTGCGCCATGTTATGGGGCTGCTTCGCCCCTCGGCCGGGCGGATATGGCTGGAGGGGTCGGATATCCGGAAAATGAAGGTGTCGGATCTGGCCCGGCGCGTGGGACTGGCATTTCAGAATCCGCACAGCCAGTTTTTTAAATTGACCGTCCGGGCGGAGATCGCGGCGGGGCCGATGGCCATGGGATGCCTGGATGCGGCGTGGATGGACGAGGTGGTGGACATATTCGGACTGGATGGACTGATGGACCGGTCGCCATTCAAGCTTAGCGGCGGAGAAAAGAAGCGGGTGGCCTTTGCCGCGGCGCTGGCGGCGCGGCCGCGCCTGCTGCTGCTGGATGAGCCCACCGCGGGGCAGGATGGCCATTTTCTTGGGGCGCTGGAAGGGTTTTTAAAGCGGATGCGGCAGGACGGGCGGGCAGTGATGTTCGCCACGCACGACCTTGATTTCGCGGCGCGGAACGCGGATCGGTGGCTGATCATGGCCGATGGCCGGCTTCTGGCGGACGGGCCACCGGGGGAGCTGGCGGCCAATGGGGATCTGATGCGCCGGGCGTGCCTGCTGCAGGAGCCGGAACCGGAACCGGAAACAGACGTAAGTGGAGCCGAATCGGCCGGAGGCATCGGATCGGGAACGGGCAGCGAATCCGATGCGGGCGCAGAAAAAACGCTGCTGGACCCCCGCGCCCTTCTCGCTCTCACCCTCTGTTTCGCCGCCGCCGTGGTGGGGGCGGCGGGGATCGTCCCGCTTTCGATCCAACTGGCGGGGCTGCTGGCGCTGATCCTGGCCATCGGGCAGGGGGAAGCCTATGGCCGATGGCTGCGCCTGGCCCTGCCCATGGCGCTTTTCTTCGGTGGCGTAACCGCCTGGGCCGGAGGGGCGGCGGCCGGGTTCGGGGCGGGATTGAAGCTGTTCACGCTCACCACCCTTTTTTTCGCCTTTTTCGCTCTCACCGCGCCGGAGGACCTGGGCAACGCCCTGGTGCGGGCCGGACTGCCCTATGCGGCCGCCTTCGTGATGGCCGCGTCCATGCAGTTCGTTCCGGTGATGGGCAGAAAGGCGGCCGGGGTGATGGCGGCCCAGCGGGCCCGGGGCATCCCCCTGGAGCCGGGGTGGCGGGCCCTGCGCCATTACGCCGCCTTCCTGACACCCCTGATGCTCCAATCCTTTCAACTGGCCGACGAGCTGGCCGAGGCCATGGCGGCCCGGGGCTTCGGTCGGCCGGGACGGACGTTTTACAAGGAATACCGGCTCCGGGTCCGGGACTGGGTGACTATGGCCGGGGGCGCGGGAATGCTGCTGTGGATCCTGTTGTAAGGGAAATATGAATTACAGAAATACCGCATTAGCGTTTATCAACCAACGCCCAGCCGGATGGCCGGGGAATGAATCCCCCGGCAAAGCTGAAAGGCCCCTGAAGGGGCCTCGTCGCTCGATGCTTTTAAAAATGCCTGGACCAAGTCGCGCCATTCGCCTCCGGCGCCTTGCCGTTATAGCGGGGCGTTCGAGCCCCCTTCAGGGGGCTTTCAGACTTGCCGGGGGATTTATTCCCCGGCTTCCGAGCCCGGGACGAATTTGACAATGGGGATATCGGCATCGCTATTCTCCCTAAGCCCCAATGGGGCGAAATCCATATAGCCAGGGGCAACGCCCCTGGACAAGGCTGGTGGGTCCGGAGGATCTGGAAAGGCTGGCTGAAATCAATCAAATCAGGACGAGTTTATAACAGGGAATCCGCTTGACCGGGTGATAGGAGATCTTGGCCTGGGCCAGCCGCTCAAGGTCCATGTCGCTTTCCTTGTTGATGAAGGTCAGGCCGTCGAACAGGATCTCGGCGCACTGGCTGTCAAAATACTGGTACAGGCCCTTTATGTCGGCAAAGGCCTTTTCGAAGTGAAGCGCCCCTGTGTCCGCCGTCAGGCGCGAGCCGATGCCAATGGCGCTCACCCGGCCGTCCACGCGCAGCCAGATGCCGGAAAAATCGAGCCGGTCGATATGGTCAAGGGCGTTGATAACCGCCATTTTCTCGCAGGCCAGGTCCTCTTCCGGGCTGTTGTCGCAATCCCGCTGCTCGCACCATGCCTCCAGAAAATCGACGCACTCAGGCGCGCTCTCCCTTGTGATGGGCCCCACCTGCGCCCGGTTCCGCAGGACGTATTCGCGCTTGAACTGGTTGACGAGGTTGCGCTTTTTCACATATTTTTTCCCCGGCAGCCGAACCAGGTCCTCCCGGCGATAGACATAGTCCGACAAGGCGGTCTGCTCCTCCACCTTAAACAGGGCGCCCACCCGATCCGCCTCGAACCGATCCAGCCAGTCCCGTGTCACAAACCAGTAGGCGGGAAAGCCCAGGTCCTCGGCGATCCGGCCAAGCTCCTCCGGGGTGAAAACCCGGTCCGGCGAGACGGGCAATATAAGGTGGCGGGAAGATTCGTAAGTGGCCGTGTATTCCATGCCCACCACCAGGGCCGCGTCATCCGCCACCGAGGCCCAGGGCTGATACAGATTGCTGGACCAGACCAGAAGGGAGGGCAGGGAATAGACGCACAGCTCGTGCCGCTGGTTTTCAAAAAAGGGCTTCAACCGGTCGGCGTCCGCCGGACCGATGGGGGAAAAGGCGCTGCATTTCATAAACCAATTTTCCTTCAGGAAGTTTCCTTGCGCATGGGCACCGCGTTTTTCATTGGCGAGAACCCAAGGCGGGTGTAAAATGGATGAGAGTCGGCCTCGGCGATCAGCCCGATCCAGCCTATGCCGTCCCGGCTCAGTCTTTGGGCGAGGCGCTGGATGATGGCGCTGCCGATGCCTTGTCCCCGGCGGGCCGCATCGACGGTGACATCCTGGATGTAGGCGTCGCTGGCCCCGTCACTGATGGCCCGGCCCATTCCAATGATGGCGCCGTCGGCCGTCATGGCCGCCAGAAAACAGTGGCTCCCCGCCACGATGCGGGCCACGAGGGCCTGGCCGGCCAGCACCTCGGCGATGCTCGCCTCGGCGGCGGCATCCGGATCGGCGTCCGTCCACCAGCCCTGATTGTGATACAGCCGCAGAATCTGGGCCAACTGGCCGGGGTCTGGATGATGGAGGAATTCGTAGCGGATCATGGGGAGCGCGGTGGGGGCGCGGTCACGGGTCTTCCGGAGCGTCGATCCCTTGGTCCGACTCGATGGGAGACGAGGCGGCGCAGAAGCCCTCCTCGTTTTCCGGATCATCCGGGCTCAGGAAGGTGACGCGGTTTCGGCCCCGCTTTTTGGACAGGAACATGGCCTTGTCCGCGCGCTTTACGAACTCCCTTGACCGCTCGCCCTCCTGATACTGGGTGACGCCCACGCTGACGGTAATATGAGTGGGCTCGCCGTTTTCCGGGTGAAAGGCCTTGCTTTCGATGGCCGACTTGATGCGTTGGGCGGCGTTGAGCGCCTCGTCGCCGATGGTTTCCGGCAGCAGCACGGTGAACTCCTCGCCGCCGTATCGGTAGGCCGAATCGGTCTTTCTCAGGCCGGCGCGGATGGCGTCGCCCAGGCTCGAAAGGACCTTGTCGCCCTCCAGGTGGCCGTGGCGGTCGTTGTACTGCTTAAAATAGTCTATGTCCATCAGCACCAGGGATAGGGGGTTTTCATGGCGGTTGGAGCGCTCGGCCTCCAGCTCCAGTTGCTGGTAAAAATGGCGGGAGTTGTAAAGGCGGGTGAGGCCGTCGGTGATGGCCAGGTTGCGCAGCTCCTTTTTCATCCGCCGCTCCCGAAGCACCCGGCGAAGGCGCAGCAGCAGCTCCTCGAAACGCACCGGCTTGAAGACAAAGTCGCTGGCGCCCTTGTCGATGGCTTCCTCGTAGGAGTAATCGCCGCTGTAGCCGGTCATTACGATCACCTCCACGTCGTGGTGGGTCTTGATCACTTCCGTCAGCTCCAGGCCGTCCATGCCCGGCATCATGATATCGGTGATGACCACCTCGAAGGTCTCGGCGTCCAGGGCGGCCAGGGCGGCCTTGGCATCTTCTGCGGTATCGGCGCGATACCCCACCGTCTCGATGAATTCCTTCATCAGGTAACGGATGGTATCGTCGTCATCGACGATCAGTATACGTGTATCCATTCGCTTCCATCCATTAAGGGCGGCCCGTTGGTCCGTTTTCGGCCGGCCATTGTCTTTGGGGGCATCGCATGGGGGTTGACATCATCCTCAGCTATCTGATAAAAGTATCCTTTTTTAATGGATAAATTTAAATTTATATCGAGAATGGGGTCGGGTGTCAACCGACTTTTCAAACACACGGCGGAAAGCGAACGGGAAACAGGCGGAAAGAACCAGAACAATATATGGATAACATACGAAATTTCAGCATCATCGCCCACATCGACCATGGCAAGTCCACCCTGTCGGACCGGCTGATCCAGAAGGCCGACATAATCTCCGAGCGGGACTTCCACGACCAGATGCTAGACACCATGGACATCGAGCGGGAGCGGGGCATCACCATCAAGAGCCAGACCATCCGGCTGCCCTACACGGCCAGCGACGGGAAGAACTATTTTCTGAACCTCATCGACACCCCCGGCCACGTGGACTTCAGCTACGAGGTGAGCCGGGCGTTAAAGTCCTGCGAGGGCGCCTTGCTGATCATAGACGCCAGCCAGGGCGTGGAGGCCCAGACCCTGGCCAACCTCTACCTGGCCCTGGAACACAACCTGGAGATAATCCCCGTCATCAACAAGATCGACCTGCCGTCGGCGGACATCGAGCGGGTAAGGGGCCAGATCGCCGAAGACCTGGGGCTGGACCCGGACACGGCCCTGCTGGTCTCGGCCAAGGAGGGCATCGGCATCGAAAGCGTGCTTGAGACCATCGTCTTCAAGCTGCCCCCGCCCAAGGGCGACCCAAAGGCGCCGCTGCGGGCCCTGATCTTCGATTCCCATTACGACTCGTTCCGGGGAACGGTGGTCCACGTGCGCCTGTTCGACGGCACCCTGCGGCCGGGGGAGACCATCCGGTTTTTGCACAACGACACCACCCACAAGGTCGAAGAGGTGGGCACCTTCCAAATGGAGCGGCTGGCCCAGCCCCTTTTGTCCGCCGGCGAGGTGGGCTACATCCTGGCCGGCATCAAGACGGTGAGCGATACCCGGATCGGCGATACCATCACCAATAATAAAAGACCCTGCGAGCGGGCCCTGGCCGGCTTTAAAGAGACCAAGCCGGTGGTCTTTTCCTCCATTTACCCGGTGGCCTCGGACGACTACGAGGATCTTGCCGCGGCCATGGAAAAGCTCACCCTAAACGACGCTTCCCTCATCTACGAGAAGGACTCCTCCGCGGCCCTGGGCTTCGGGTTCAGGTGCGGCTTTCTGGGGCTTCTCCACCTTGAGGTGGTACAGGAGCGGCTGGAGCGCGAGTACGACCTGTCCCTGATCCTGACAGCCCCGTCGGTGCGCTACGAGGTGGTCACCACCGATCACGAGACCATGATCATCGACAACCCGGCCCACTATCCGGACCCGGCCAGCATCGCCATCGCCCGGGAGCCCTTCATCCGGGCGGCCATCATCGTGCCGGAGCGGTACATGGGGGCGGTGATGAAGCTTTGCATGGACCGCCGGGGCATCAACAAGAACTACCAGTACCTCACCTCGGCGCGGCTGGAGATGATCTTCGATCTGCCCCTGGCCGAGGTGGTGTATGACTTTTACGACAAGCTCAAGTCCATCACCCAGGGCTACGGCTCCTTCGACTACGAGATCAAGGACTACAGGGATACGGACCTTGCCAAGCTCGATATCCTGATCAACGGCGAGCGGGTGGACGCCCTGTCCCAGCTCGTCCATCGGGACCGGGCGGTGGAGCGGGCCCGGTCCGCCTGCGAGAGCCTCAGGGAGGAAATCCCCCGGCAGATGTTCAAGATCGCCATCCAGGGCGCCATCGGCGGCAAGATCATCGCCCGGGAAACGGTGTCGGCCTTTAGAAAGGACGTGACGGCCAAGTGCTACGGCGGCGACATCACCCGCAAGCGCAAGCTTCTTGAAAAACAGAAAAAGGGCAAAAAGCGGATGAAGATGGTGGGAAAGGTGGAGATTCCCCAGTCGGCCTTTTTATCGGTGCTTAAATCGGACAAGGATTAAAGGAGACCAGGAACATGGGTATGACCATAACCGAAAAGATCCTGGCGGCCCACGCCGGCAGGGACGCGGTGCGGCCCGGGGATCTGATCATGGCCCGGGTGGACGTGGCGCTGGCCAACGACATCACCGCCCCCATCGCCATCAACGAATTTAAAAAAAGCGGCGCCAAAGAGGTGTTTGACCGGGACCGGGTGATCCTGGTGCCGGATCACTTCACCCCCAACAAGGACATCCAGTCGGCCACGCAGGCCAAGCAACTGCGGGATTTCGCCATCGATCAGGAGCTGACTTATTTTTACGACGGCGGCGAGGTGGGCGTGGAGCACGCCCTGCTGCCGGAAAAGGGCCTGGCCCTGCCCGGCGACCTGATCATCGGCGCCGACAGCCACACCTGCACCTACGGCGGCCTGGGTGCCTTCGCCACGGGCGTGGGCA
>JAABTE010000088.1 GCA_011390035.1 Desulfobacteraceae bacterium
TCCACTTGCTCCACTTGCTCCACTTGGTCCACTCGCTCCACTTGCTCCACTTGCTCCACTTGGTCCACTTGGTCCACTCGCTCCACTTGAACCACCCGTCTCGCTCTTCCCGCTCGCACCGCCTGCCCGCCCCCATTCCCTGGGCTTCATTCCCCCAAGCATTACAGCCCCACCCCATAAACGGCCGCCCCGCAGTCCGGGCACTTGCCGTCGGCCACCCGGTTGTTCCGGACGGAAAACCCCAACCGCTCGATGAGCGGGACGCCGCATTCATAGCAGAAGGTGCTCTCCCCCCGGTCCCCCGGCACGTTGCCCGTATAGACAAAGCGCAGTCCCGCCTCCATGCCGATGCGGCGGGCGTTCTGAAGGGTTTCAACCGGCGTGGGGGGCCGGTCCGTCAGCCGATAGGTGGGGTGGAACCGGCTGATGTGCCAGGGCACCTCCGGCCCCAGCTCGCCGGCGATGAATTCGGCCAGGCGGCGCAGCTCGTCCGGGTCGTCGTTGGCCCCGGTCACGATCAGGGTGGTGATCTCCAGAAGGACGCCGCGCCGCTTCATGCCAACGAGGGTCTCCTTTACCGGATCGATGCGGGCGCCGCACATTTGTTTATAAAAATCGTCTGAAAATGCCTTCAGGTCCACATTGGCCCCGTCAAGACAGGGGGCGATCATCTCCAATGCCTCGGGGGTCATGTAGCCGTTGGTGACAAAAATGTTCTTGATGCCCTTTTCATGGGCCAGGCGGGCCGTGTCGTGGGCGAACTCGAAATAGATGGTGGGCTCGGTGTAGGTGTAGGCAATGGTGGCGCACCCTCCGGCCTCCGCGGACCGGACCACAGACTCCGGCGAAAAATAATCCCCAGCGATGGCCCCGCCCCGGTCCGACGGCATATGGGCGATGTCGGCGTTCTGGCAGAAGCGGCACTTGAAGTTGCATCCCACCGTGGCCACGGAATAGGACAGGCTGCCCGGATGCATGTGAAACAGCGGCTTTTTCTCGATGGGGTCCACATGCTGGGCGATCAGCCGCCCGTAAACCAGCGTATGCAGCGCCCCGCCCCGGTTCTCCCTCACCCCGCAGATGCCCCGCCCGCCATCCTTGATCACGCAGCGATGGGCGCACAAAGCGCACCGGACGGCCTGTTCCTTGAGCGGTTCCCAGAGAAAGGCTTTTGTCATCTCCACCGTTTTTCCCTCCTGACGGTTCCCACCAGCCCGGCGGCCACCGTGGTGGTGGTGGGCGCCCGATGGCTCTTCAGCTCCAGGGGCCGCACCCGAAAGCGCGGCACCATGGTGATGGTCATGGCCGTAAACGACCCAAAGGGCACCTTGCCCAGCAGGCGCGACTGCCGGCAGTACCGGGCGATCCGGCCGTCGCGGCTCGACATGGCCACGGTGGTCCGCCACGAGACGGGCACGTCTCCGGCGATCCGCCGCGCCATCCGCTTCAGCTCCCAGATGCCGAAATACCGGGCGTTCCCGAACACCGACCGGGTGAACAGCCCCACGGCCCGCATCCGGCAGCACTTATAGGAATAGGGGTTGAGCGCCCCGATGAAAACCCGGTACTTGGCCACCCGGCAGGCCTCGGCAATGGCCTTTTCCGGATCATCCACGAACTCCAGCGTCTTGAAAATACAAGCATAGTTGAACGCATTATCGTCAAAGGGCAGCGATTCGGCCGTCCCGTTGTGAAAATCGACCCTCGTCCCCAGCCGGGACCGGGCCATCTGAATGGCCGGCCCGGACGGATCCACCCCCGTCACATGCAGCCCGGCCGACACCAGCGGCTCCAGCGCCCTGCCGGTGCCGCACCCTATCTCCAGCACGGTCTCCCGGCGCATGGGCTTGAGCATTTCCAGCATCAGCCGACACTCCAGCTCCATGGCGGCCCGGTTCCGGGCCTTGTCCGACCATCTCTCCCATGCCGTTGCGTCGGCTTTGTCGAAAACGTGTCCCATGGCTGTAATGTAATGGATAACGATGGGTTAATCAAGGGTAAAAGGGGGAGTGGGATGCTTCTGCGGGGGCAGGCGAAAATCAGGAAGGCCGAAAAGGTCCCGTTGCTTTCAGCGCCACCTGATGGTAGTGTATGGGGGCAAAATGGAGGTGGCGCATGGAAAAAGAAAGGGCGGCGGCGGTGATCAGGGGTGGCAAGGCACGCGAGAAGATCGAGTTTGAAACGGCTGTTCTCAGCCTGCTGGCCAGGGGCGAACGAGAAATCGAAACCGACCATGGCTATGATCTGGAAGAGGTGTTGGCCGAAGCCGATGCCCTTTTAGCGGAGGTGAATATTCATACAAGTAGAGCATCAGGCCACATGCCAGCATAACCAAACATATTACTCCAGATTTCAGAAACATCGGAAAATTGTCTTGAGAGCCGCAAAAAGAAAACGCCCCCACGGGCGCGCCTTCATCACGCCGCCCGAAGGCGTCGATCTCCAGGAAATAGCCAGGATTGTCCGCTATGTGGGAAGCCCCGAACACAAAACCTTCCCTTCTTTCGCCGGACAGCCGCGCCCTCGCGCGGACGCGACCATTTGCGATCCATCGCTTTCACAAGACCCGGGAACGCTGACCCGGCATCTGAGACGCGCCGTCCTGGCCGGTCAGACGGGCGCACCATGGGAGGGGAATTTTCCCCGATATATCTGGTGCCGGATCGAGAATGAAATATACGAGGCGCGTTTGATCAACAGGGAGACCGGCCAATACAAGGGCTATCGCCTTGAGCGCGGCGAGTGCCCCGCAGAATTATCGGATCGCCATGAATAAGCTATCAATCGATTATGAATGGGAAGATCCGGGCGGCGCCAGAGGGCCGGAGTTGCGCGCCACCTGGGCCCGCCTGCGAATGGCCGTGGACGGAAACGTCATCACTCGCGTGGAGGATCATGCCTCGCACGGCCTTCGCGATGGCGTCTATCTGCCGCTTTATCCGGTGGCGGAATGGATGGCGATGAACTGGTGGAGCCTTCTTGGAGAAGTCGCCTCGCCCGGTCGGGAGAATTCAAAAGGATACTGGCGACGGCACAACCTGGCCGCCGCATCCGAGGGGTTCGCCCTGCCCCGACTCCTGATAAGGCCCGGAGGGGAAGGGACATTCAGTCTGGACTGGCGGTCCGTTCAACTGCCAGACCAGCGCGTTTCCTTTCTCGGCGGGGGGCAGGCGGTAGTGGACGGCGCCGAATTGATCGCCACCCTCGGCGGGTTCATCCGCGCCGTTATCGGGAGACTGGAAGAGGAAGGCATCCGAGATTCCCTGCTCGCCGAGGAATGGGCGGCGATCGAAGCGACCGATCCGGAGGAGCGGGATTTTTGCATGGCGGCGGGTCGGCTCGGCCTTGATCCTTACGATATTCAGGACGAAACCATCACGGATGCCATCATCCGGATCTCCGAGACGCTGCCGGCCAGCCTCGCCAATGAATTCTACGCCGCCGCCGATCCTCGACTCATATCGGAGCAGGGCGGGATCTTGTTGGGTTTTCTCTCCGAGGCGGGGGAGTTGGATCTGGATATCTCCACTTTCAGAAATCTGAAGGATGAAATGGCGGGGCGCCTCTCCAGCGTATCAAGCCAAACGCCCTGGCGGCAGGGTTATGATTTCGCCCGGCAACTGCGACGACTTTTAAACTGGGGCGAAGCGCCCTTTGTTCCCTCCATTGAAAGCCTCGGGACGCTTTTTCGCATTCCACCCGGCTTATGGAGCCGATCCGTCGCATTGAAGAATGGAGCATGGGACTTTCTGAGCGGCGCCGTCGGCGCCACGCGACATGGCGCTCCCTATTTCGCCATCCAAAAGCGCCGGGAGCCGGGAAAGGTCTTCACCCTCTGCCGGGCCATCTTTGAATACCTGACCACAACCGACGCCCCCGCCGCCATCGTCACGCAGACCTATTCCGATCGCCAGAAGCGCAACCGCGCCTTTGCCGCTGAATTCATCGCGCCGGCGGAACAGCTTCGGGGATGTATCCGGGGCGATACCATCGCGGAAGAGGATATTCAGGAACTGGCCGAGGCATTCGGGACATCGGAATTCGTTATTCGCCATCAGATCCGGAATCATGGCATTATCAATATTTCGGAGTGGTTTTAAACGCCTCTGGACCGGAGGATGCTGGAAAGATGATACAATTGATCCCGTTTGAGGAAACGACTGTGGGTAAGGAATTGATTCAACAAGGCAAAGAACTTGCCATGCAACAAAACTACGAAAAGGCCGTTCGGACGGGCGCGTTGATCGGCCAGTTGCAGGTGATCCATCGACTTCTCAAGCGCTACCTCAAGCCTAATGATTCACTTACCGAGGAACTACTGGAAGAACTCGGCGCAGCAGTGGAAAAGCTGGAAGCGGAGATGCTGGATGGAGTAATAGACGGCAGTTGAGCCGTCGGGCTGTCCTCCAAACGGAATATGTCACAAAAAGCCTTTCGCGCCTTTGCCCGCGCCTTGCAATAAAATGACACGCCTCCCTCCGCCCCTATCCCCTATGAAGATTATCCCCTTGCCTGAAAGGCACATATGCGCTAAAAGAGTCCAACGCAAAAGTTGAAGGAGGGCCTCGACATGGATGACATCTCTCCGAATCGCATCTTTATCTCATACGCCAGCGAGGACTACGCAACAGCCCGCCGGCTCTACGATGACCTGAAGCACCGAGGCTTCGCCCCCTGGCTCGACCGGGTTGACCTTCTGCCGGGGCAGCGGCGGGAATTCGAGATCAATCGCGTAATTCGGTCTTGCAGCCGCTTTATCGCGATGCTGTCGAAAAATTCCCTGTCGAAGCGGGGGCATGTGCAGAAAGAGCTTAAGAAGGCGCTGGATGTGCTGGCGGAGTACCCGCAAGACAGCATTTTCCTGCTGCCCGTCAAAATCGAGGAATGCGCTCCACAGGATGAGAGTCTTCGGCAGCTTCATTGGATAGAGCTTTTCCCCTCATATTCCGAAGGATTGGAGGCCATTCTCCGATCATTGAACGCCGGGGCGGGGCATGATACGGAACCATCTGGAGACCAAAGACGGCGAATCAGGGGCAACGCGCTTGAAAACATCTCCGAAAACATTGACAATGGATCTAAAAGTCAAGCAGCCGACTCTCGGAAGGCATCTCAGGCCATGGCGATACGAACAATGCCGGAACTGACAATTGAACAGCGTAAGCTTCTCAAGGACGTCATCAAGCGCCATCCGCTGGTTCGATCCGACAATGTGAAAGACAGGGAGCATTTTCTGGACGAATGCGGCCTCGGAGCGCTTCGGGATGAGTTTGACTGCAAGGCGGAGGCATTCTTTTTCGCCTCCAGGGTCGTGGGGGAGCTGGCGCGGCCCGAGTCGAAAGATTCCCTTTTGCCGGTTTTTCTTTCCAATTTTTTCGGCCATTATGCGGAGACGATGTCGCCACAGGAGCTTGCGCGGCTCGGATACTCGGAAACGGAGCCAAAGGAGATCGAGATGGAACCGAAAACGAATGCACAACCCCCGGGAACGCCGCCCCCGACGACGGCGACCCCGACGGCTGGACCCTCATCGGGCGATCCCCCTGAAGGGGCTTTTAAAAATGAGAATTTTGTAAGATCATTCATACGGGAGGCGGTGGAGACGGTCCCGGAGGTAAGATGGGCGGTGGCGGTTGGCGCCGTGGCCGCCGTGGTGGGGCTGGTCAGCATGCCGGTGTTTGGCCTTCCCAGAAAGGTCGCCTTCTTTGGCGTGGTCGCCATGGTCGGCCTCATGGGCATTCTGGTCATTTTTGCCCGAATGTCTCATTTCACAAAAGAACTGATCGTTCCCGCGAAAATGTTCTCCTGGTTTATATTGTTCCTGTTCATGTTGGTATCCGCCCTGCTGGTCAGCTCGGGATTTTTTGGATGGCCGAGGGAATTTTCTCTAATTTTCGGATAATTGAATCATCGGCCCGTTTACAGGGGCCATTAGCAGCCTGAGCGCATCGACACCGCAACCTGACTGGAAGCAGATGAAAAAGCTTAAAATAGCCAACATAAAGAGCCTGAAGGACATTTTAAAGCAGAACACGCTGATTCGCTCGGTTACCAGTCTGCACCGGGAATCATTCCTGCGGGAACTAGATGTTTTCGAGATTTGCGAGCAGGGTGGAATCGATATGCAAGCGCCCACCGAAATTTTCGTTACCCTGCTTGTTACATATCTTGAGACGAAGCCCCTGCCCAATGGGGGGGCATGGCTGGAACAGTTCATTCAAAACTTCCTGATAATGTACGAAGAGAAACTGTCGGACGCTGATCAGTCATTCCTCAAAAACCTTCTTCAGGATGAAGATAATCCGCCACAACAACCTTTCATATGCTCGAATGCATCATCTACTCCTCCTCCAAATGAAATCAAATTCGATAGAAATATTATGATCAATTTTGATTTAGAAAGAATGGAGGAAGACGCTATTCAAGCATTATGGCCGAGAATAGGTGCCTTCTCGTTTCATATCAATGTGGCATGTTCTCATGTATGCCAACTTTATATCATCGAAAGACTCAAAAACATAATCAAACAGAGATGTGAACGAGAAGTTGAAAAATGCGATATTCATTTGAAACTGGAAGACGAAGAAGACCCCATAGCGCCTGTAAATCGCCTTGAAGACGAGCTTGAAAAGCCTGTTTCGGATTGGTTTGAACAAAGCTCAGTCGCTCTCCTCGTATGCTTTTGGAACTACGACGACCTCATTTCCTTGCAGCATATCCAGACTGAATGCTGGAAAAAAATTCAATCATACTATGGAAAAAGCCTTATAGATCGCGCCAGGACTTTGGTGTTTCTATGGATTACCGTAAAAGGTCAATTCAGACAGTTGGAAGCAGAAGGTTCAAAATTTTTAAGGCTGCCAGAGCGTTTCGAGCGGCAACAGATATATGCCTACCTCAAGCCAAAACTTCAAGATATCGGAATGGATGATGTGAAAATTCATAACACCATCAATCAAATCATGAAAGACCAGGGCTTCGTACCGCCGACATACAGGCGAATGGCCGATGTGATGGAAAAGATTATCAGAAGATAGGATCTCCAATGTCCAGACATGAAAGAAAATTCAAAGGCGACGGCCAACGCCGCCACGACCCGATCGGAACCCCCTGGCCCCGGGAGGAGCGCTACCGGGCCGGGGAACATCTGGCCGAGGCGGTCAACGCCGCCCTCTTTCTGCGCCGCCCCCTGCTGCTGGAAGGCGACCCCGGCTCCGGCAAAACCCGGCTGGCCTACGCCGCGGCATGGGAGCTGAATTTGCCCCTGCATACCTGCCATGTCCGCTCCGCGAGCCGGGTGGAGGACCTGCTTTATGAGTTCGACCAGCTTGCCAGATTGTATGATATTCAGGCCAGTTGCATGCCGGGAAAGCAGATCGCCGAGCCCATGAAGGAGAAAAGCGCCTACCGAAAGCTGCGCCCGCTGGGCAAGGCCATCGCGGATGCCGCCGGCGGCATCCCGTCGGTGGCGCTCATAGACGAGATCGATAAGGCGGACATCGATTTTCCCAACGACCTGCTCCAGGTGCTGGAGGAATGGCGCTTTAATATAAAGGAGAACGACAACGAGGAGATCGACGCGCTGAAGGGCGAAAGCGTGGCCGAATGCAGGGACCGCCTGCCGCTGGTGATCGTCACCAGCAACCGAGAGCGGGAGCTGCCGGCGGCCTTTCTGCGGCGGTGCCTGTACTATTATATTGAGTTTCCGACGCCTAAAAAGCTGCTGGAAATCCTGGAGGCCCACGCCCAGGCGCCCGTGACGCCGCTGTTCAAAGCGGCGGTGGTGCGGTTCATGGCGTTGCGGGCGGCTTTCCGGTGGCGGAAAGCGCCCGGCACAAGCGAGCTGATCGACTGGGTCCGGCTGCTGGAGCGCGGCAAGGAAGGACTTTCCGCCGAGGCGCTGAAAGAGACCGGGCTTTGGGAGCTGCCATTTCTGGAATCGCTGGTGAAAAATCAGGCCGACCGCGACGCGCTGGCCGCCCTGGGAAAAAAATGAACGATCCGAAATGAAAGAACCGGAAATGAAAGACGCGGATCGGCTGCTCTACCCCATCTTCAACGCCCTCCGCGAGCACGGCCTGCCCCTCGGCGTGTCGGAATACGCCGCCGCGGTGTCGGCCGTCCGGTCCGGCCTGCACCTGGAAAGCCCGGAGCGCCTCTGCCGCCTGCTGTGCATCCTCTGGGCCAAGGGCCATGACGATCTGGCGCTGGTGGCCGCCGAATTCCGGGAAAAGGCCATGCCGTTGCTGATGCCGAAAACGGGACCGGAAAAGCGGGCCGAGCCGACGGCGGCGGATGAAAAACAAGACCCCAACGGCCAGGCGGCCCAGGTGCTGGCCCTTGAGCAGGCGGCATGGAAAGGGGCGGCCGGGAGCGGCCCGGCCGGAGGCCATCGGCTCGCGGCGCCGGAAAGGCCGCTGCTGGAGCGCCCCCGCTTTCGGATGTCCCCGCGCCCGGCCCTTACCATGCGGGACGCGGCCCGGGCCTTCCGAAGATATAGCCGGCCCATCCGCTTCGGCCCGTCCGACCGCATCGACGTGGATGCCACCGTCGGCAAGATCTGCCGGGAAAAATTCCTCGTTCGCCCGGCCTTCGAGCACCGCAGGGTCAACCGCGCCGAGCTGCTGCTCCTGGTGGACCGGGGCGGCTCCATGACGCCCTTCGCTTTCGCCCTGGGGCCGATGATGGCCGCGGCGAGGGGCGAGTCCGGTCTCCGCGGGCCCCGCGTCTATTA
>JAABTE010000089.1 GCA_011390035.1 Desulfobacteraceae bacterium
CCCGCGTCCAGGGGGCCCATACTTTGCTTTGCCGGCCCCCCCGGCACGGGCAAGACCTCCCTGGGCCGGTCCATCGCCCGGGCCCTGGGCCGAAAGTTCGTGCGCATCTCCCTGGGCGGCGTGCGGGACGAGGCCGAGATCCGGGGCCATCGGCGCACCTATGTGGGGGCAATGCCGGGCCGGATCATCCAGGGCATCCGAAGGGCAGAGACCAACAACCCCGTCTTCATGCTCGACGAGATCGACAAGGTGGGCGCCGACTTCCGGGGCGACCCGTCCTCGGCCCTGCTGGAGGTGCTGGACCCGGAGCAGAATTTTTCCTTCTCGGACCATTACCTGGACGTGTCCTTCGATCTGTCTAAGGTGATGTTCATCACCACCGCCAACATCCTGGACACCATCCCGCCGGCCCTTCTGGACCGCATGGAGGTCTTAAAGCTTCTTGGCTACACCGACGAGGACAAGATCAAGATCGCCAACCGCTTCCTCATCCCCCGCCAGCGGTCGGAAAACGGCCTGAAGGAGGATCAGATCCGCTTCACCCGGGGCGCCATCAAGCGGGTGATCTCCGATTACACCCGGGAGGCGGGCCTTCGGAACCTGGAGCGGGAGCTGGCCACCATCTGCCGGGGCGTGGCCACCCGCATCGCCGAGGGAACGGCCAAGTCGGTCTCTGTGAAGGCGTCGACCGTGCCGGGCTGCCTGGGGCCCCAGCGCTTCACCTCGGAGATGGCCGAGCGCACCGCCCGGCCCGGCGTGGCCATCGGCCTTGCCTGGACCCAGTCCGGCGGCGAGATCCTGTTCATTGAGGCCACCTCCATGAAGGGCAACAAGAACATGACCCTGACCGGCCAGCTCGGCGACGTGATGAAAGAGTCGGCCACCGCCGCCCTGAGCTTCATCCGCAGCAACGCCGGCGAGCTGGGCCTGGATGAGGATTTTTTCGCCAGCCGGGATCTGCACATCCATGTGCCCGCCGGCGCCATCCCCAAGGACGGTCCCTCGGCCGGCGTCACCATCCTCACCGCCCTGGCCTCGCTGCTCATGGCCCGGAAGGTGAAAGACAACCTGGCCATGACCGGCGAGATCACCCTCCGGGGCCAGGTGCTGCCCGTGGGCGGCATCAAGGAAAAGGTCCTTGCGGGCCACCGGGCCGGCATCCGGACGCTGCTGCTGCCGAAGCGCAACAGGAAGGACCTGGAAGAGATTCCGAAAAAGATTCAACAGGACATGGATTTCCACTTTGTGGATGATATGATGGAGGTCGTTTCACTCGCACTAGAAAAATAGACAGGTTGCCGGAAAAATGAGACCCCCTTGCCTTCCCGCTGTTTCAGTATTCTGTTTTGCCCTGATGTTGATCGGACCCGGATGCGCGCATAACACGATCCCGGACGAAGACGCCCCCTCCGCCCCGCCGGCCGGCCTGGTCCGGCAGGGGCCCGGATCGGACGCCAGGCCCGCGCGGATGCCGGGCTATCCCATGCCCTACAAGGTGATGGGACAGTGGTACCAGCCCCTCCCAGACGCCCGGGGCTTCCGGCAGGAGGGGACCGCCTCCTGGTACGGCCGGGATTTCCACGGCCGGCCCACCTCCAGCGGCGAGCCCTACGATATGCACGGCGTTTCTGCCGCCCATAAGATCCTGCCACTTGGCACCTGGGTCCGGGTGTATAACCTGGAGAACCGCCGCTACCTGGATCTGCGGATCAATGACCGTGGGCCATTCGTGGCCGGCCGGGTCATCGACCTGTCCTACGGGGCGGCCCTGCGGCTGGGCATGGCCGACAACGGCCTTGCGCCGGTGCGCGTGGTGGCCCTGGGCGCTCCCGCGGGGCCGGCCTCCGACGGCCGGGTCCCGGCGGCATTCACGCCCGTGGATTACCGCCGGGGCAACTTCACCATTCAGGTGGGCGCCTTCCGCAGCCAAGAAAACGCCCAGCGCCTGGCCCAGTCCCTGGTCCAGGCCTACCGGGTAGCCCGGGTGCAGCCTTATTACAGCCACCATGGAAGCGATCTGCTCCACCGGGTGGTGGTGGGTCGCATCAACAACCTGGACGAGGCGGAAAAATACGAGGCCATGCTGCGTACCAACGGCTTCGGAGACGCCTTCATGGTGGCCGAATAGCCGGCCCCCGGCCCCGCGGCTTTTGATCCCATGATCTTTCTGGACCGGGACGGCGTCATCAACGCCGACTCCCCCCATTACATCAAATCCCCGGCGGAGTTCATCTTCCTGCCCCGCTCGGCGGCGGCCATCCGCCTGCTGACGGAGGCCGGTTTCGATGTGGTGGTGATCACCAACCAGTCGGCGGTGGGCCGGGGGATGATCACCGCCGACACCCTGGCCGCCATTCACGCCAGGATGCTCGAAGGCGTTCGGGCCGGCGGGGGCCGGATCCGGGCCATCTATCACTGCCCCCACGCGCCGGCGGACGGCTGCGACTGCCGCAAGCCCCGGCCGGGCCTGATGCTGAGGGCCGCCCGGGACCTCGGCATTTCCCTGGCCGACGCCTGGATGGTGGGCGACAGCCTCACGGACATGCAGTGCGCCGAGGCGGCCGGGTGCGGCCACAAGGCCCTGGTGGAGACGGGAAACGGCTCGGCCCACGCGGGCCGGCTGGCGGCGGCGGGCGTGGCGGTGGATTTCGTGGCCGGGGATCTTTTTGAGGCGGCGGAGCGGATCGTTGGGATCGATTTTTTTGGGGGCCGCCCGGTCCATGGGAATTGTCTGAACCGCTGATTTGCGCTGATTACACTGATTTCGCTGATTTTTGTTTCTGGACGTTGCGCTGATATTTCGTTTGAATTCCGTCCAACCTTGATTCCAATGATTTTTTAAATCAGGTTTTTCATAACATGGAAGGATGGGCGGAATGAACAAGGCTTACAGAATTCGGAGACCAAAATCAGCGAAATCAGTGTAATCAGCGCAAATCAGCGGTTCAGACAACGATGTCATTCCCCGGTTGACAAAACCGCCGCATCAGGCTAAAATAAACACTTTAGCGCAACAGCGTTCGCCTTTACCAAAATCCCATCCGAACGGGAGGACCATGCAACAGAAAAACCAGGCGGAGGCCCCCGCTTACGCCGGGTTCGAACAAGGCCCCATCCGCCCGCCCAGCGAGGCCGCCAGCCTGCTCATCCGCGTCTCGCGGAACTGCCCCTGGAACCGGTGCGCCTTCTGCCCGGTTTATAAGGGCGCCCGCTTTTCCCTCCGCCCCGTGGAGCACGTCATTGAAGACATCGACACGGTTCACCGTCATGTGGCGGCCCTGGCCGAAGCCGCGGCGGCCGCCGGCGGGCGGCTGGATCAGCCGGCCGTCATGGCCCTGATGCGGCAGGTTCCCCAGACCGAAATGGACGCCTTTTACGCGGCCATCAACTGGATGGCAGGCGGCATGAAATCGGTCTTTCTCCAGGACGCCAACAGCCTGATCGTCAAGCCGGCGGACCTGGTGGCCATCCTGCGCCATCTGAAGACGCGCTTTCCCGACATCGCCCGGATCACCTCCTACGCCCGGTCCCACACCATTGCCCGCATTTCGGATGAGGACCTTGCCGCCATGCGGGCGGCGGGGCTAAACCGGATTCACATCGGCATGGAGTCCGGCTCGGACGCGGTGTTAAAGCTTGTTAAAAAAGGGGTGGACAAGGCCACCCACGTCAAGGCCGGCCAAAAGGTCAAGGCCGCCGACATGGAGCTTTCCGAGTATGTGATGCCCGGCCTTGGGGGGCGGGACCTGTCCCGGGAGCATGCCCTGGAAACGGCCGACGCCCTGAACCAGATCGATCCGGACTTCATCCGGCTGCGTACCCTCGCAATTCCCAACAAGGTGGAACTGTTTACAGAGTGGGCCGAGGGCCGCTTCAACAAATGCAATGACAGGCAGATGGCCGGGGAGATCCTGCTGTTTCTGGAAAGCCTTCGGGGCATTTCCAGCAAGGTCCGGAGCGATCATGTCCTCAACCTGTTCCAGGAGGTGGAGGGCAAGCTGCCGGAGGACCGGGAGCGGATGACCGCCCCGCTCCGGGAATTTCTCGGGATGGACCCGGCGGATCAATGCCTGTTCCAGACGGGGCGGCGGCTGGGGATCTTCTCCCGCCTGTCAGACATGGGGGATCCGGATCGGCGCCGGCGCGCCGAAAGAACCCAGGCGGACCTGGGCATTGCCCCGTCCAACGTGGACGCGGCCATCGATGAGCTGATGAAGCGGTTTATCTGATGGCCCGGCATCCTTGTTATCCTCAATCGCCAAGTCTGTTCGTGAGCATGTTATCTGTCAACGCCAGCAGAGTTTTGTCAACGCCAGGAGAGGATCGCTGTTTATGGCTAAACCAAAATTGAAGGCCCATCGGATCGCGCGGGACTGGTGCAAGGGCTGCGGCATCTGCATCGAGTTTTGTCCCAAAAAGGTCCTCGAACTCGACACCGAGGCCAAGGCGGTGGCCGCCCGGCCGGAGGACTGCATCGTCTGCAAGCTTTGTGAACTCCGTTGTCCGGATCTGGCCATTGAGATCGAAACGGAGCGGGAGGGCGCCAATCATGAGTGACAACGTCAAGTTTCTGCAGGGCAACGAGGCGTGCGTGGAGGCGGCGCTGTATTCGGGCATGGACTTTTTCGCCGGATATCCCATCACCCCCTCCACGGAGATCGCCGAGCAGATGGCCATCCGGCTGCCCCGGATCGGCGGCACCTATCTTCAGATGGAAGACGAGATCGCCTCGCTGTGCGCCATCATCGGAGCCTCGCTCACGGGCCACAAGGTGATGACCGCCACCTCGGGGCCCGGTTTTTCCCTGATGCAGGAGGCCTTGGGATACGCCGTGATGGCCGAGATTCCGTGCGTCATCGTAAACGTGCAGCGGGGCGGGCCGTCCACCGGCAACCCCACGCACGTGTCACAGGGAGACGTGAACCAGGCCAGGTGGGGCACCCACGGCGATCACGCCATCGTAGCCCTGACCGCCTCGAACCACGAGGACCTGTTCAGGGTGACGGTGGAGGGCTTTAACATCGCCGAGACCTACCGCACCCCGGTCATCCTGCTCTTCGACGAGGTGGTGGGCCACATGCGCGAGAAGCTCGTCATCCCGAACCCGGGGGAGATCCCCCTGGTGGAGCGGCTGAAGACCTCGGTGAAGGAGGGCATCGATTACCACCCCTACCTGCCCCGGGAAGACGGCCGCCTGCCCATGTCCGACTTCGGCGCCGTTCATCGCTATAATGTCACCGGCCTGTTTCATGACATGTGGGGCTTTCCCACGGACAACCCCAAGATCGTCCACGGCCTGCTGCGCCACCTGGTGGACAAGATCGACAACAACGCCCACAAGATCGCCATGTACAAGGACTTTTATGTCGATGACGCCGACCGGCTGCTGATCTCTTACGGCTCCGCGGCGCGCTCCGCCCTTCATGTGGTGGAGAACAGACGGTCCAGGGGCGAGCGGCTGGGGCTGCTGGAGCTTCAGACCCTGTGGCCCTTCCCCGCCCAGATCGTGCGGGAGCGCGCCCGGGGCATGCAAAGCGTCACGGTGGTGGAGATGAACAAGGGCCAGGTTCTCGAGGCGGTCAAATCGGCCGTCGATAAGCCGGACCGGGTCTTTCTGGCCAACCGCACCGACGGCGTGCTCATCACGCCCACCGACATCCGAAATTTCCTCAGGGTTATAAAGGGAAAGGGGATTTAAGCATATGGCCATCAAGGATTACATCAGGGAGCGGTTCTTCCCCCACATGTGGTGCCCCGGCTGCGGCCACGGCATGGTCTTAAACGGCCTGCTGCGCGCCATTGAGACCCTGGGCATGAGCAAGAACGAGATTGTGATGGTCTCGGGCATCGGCTGTTCCTCGCGGATCTCCGGGTATGTGGATTTTCACACCCTGCACACCATCCACGGCCGGGCGCTGGCCTTTGCCACCGGCGTGAAGATGAGCCGGCCGGAGCTGAACCTGATCGTGCCCATGGGCGACGGCGACGCCCTGTCAATCGGCGGCAATCACTTCATCCACGCCTGCCGGCGCAACATCGCCATGACCGCCATCGTGATGAACAACCGGATCTACGGCATGACCGGCGGCCAGTTCTCGCCCCTCACCGGCTACGGGGCCATGGCCACCACCGCGCCATACCGCAACATCGACCACGGCTTCGACATCGTCCAGCTCGCCATGGCCGCCGGCGCCACCTATGTGGCCCGAACCACCACCTATCACGTCAAGCAGATGACCGAGATCCTCCGGGACGCCATCATCCACGAGGGCTTTTCGGTGGTGGAGATCATGTCCCAGTGCCCCACCTATTTCGGCCGGAAGAACAAGATCGGCGACGCGCCAGAGATGCTCGAATGGTTCAAGAACACCACCACACCCATCGGCTCCAAGGCCAAACAGGAGGACCCGAGCCTGATCGAGCGGGGCGTCTTCGTCCAGAAGGAGCTGCCCGAGTATTGCAGCGAGTACGCCAAGGTGGTGGAACGCGCCATGAAAGGAAGATCTTGATATGGAACGATGCAGGATGGTTTTTTCCGGCTCCGGCGGCCAGGGGGTGATCACGGCGGCCATCATCCTGGCGGAGGCCGCGGCCATCTACGAGAATCTGACGGCGGTGCAGTCCCAGGTCTATGGCGCGGAGGCGCGGGGCGGGGCCACCCGCTCGGATGTGATCATCGCCGATTCCACCATCTACTTTCCCAAGGTGAATCAGCCCAACGTGCTGGTCTGCCTCACCCAGGAGGCCTACGCCAAGTTCTCGCCCATCATCCGTCCCGGCGGCCTGCTGATCACTGACAGGCGGTACGTCACCCTGATGAAGAAGGTGGACGCCCGCCAGCGGGAGATTCCCATGTTCGAGACGGTGATGGACAAGATCGGCAAGCCCATCGTCTTTAACATCTGCATGCTCGGGGCGGTTATCGCCATGACCGACATCGTCAAGCCCGATGCCATCATGAAGGTACTCGAGCGCAGGATTCCGGAAAATTTCCTGGAGATGAACCGCCAGGCCCTGCACCTGGGCATTGAACTCGGCTACGCCGCCAAGCGCTGAGAAGGCCGGCCGGCCCCAGCAGGCGGCGGTTTTGCAATGTCATCGGCGGTTTTGTAATGTCACCGGCGGTTTCGCAATGTCACCGGCGGTTTCGCAATGTCATCGGCTGCGATGACGCGCCCTTTCACCGCGCCCGCAAGGGGGATGCGCTCCCTGGCGGGCGCGGCGCGAGCCGGGGTCGGGCTTGAGCGCCGGGCCGCCTAAACGGCTGCGGCGAACACCATCCGCTCCTCGATGCCCAGGTCCACCACCTTGTCGTAGCGGATTTTCCACAGGCCGCTTTTGGCGTGGCGCTTGCCGCCGGCGGCCTTGAGTTCCCTTTTGAGCTGGGCCTCGGCGGCCTCCACGCGGATGTCCACGATGCGGTCCGGATCTATGACCACCGGCGCCGGCTTCTTGCGCGGCTCCCAGTCGGTTTCGTCGATGATCAGCTCCACGGTTTTGTAACGCCGCCGGGATTGCTCATCATAACGGTAGCGAACGCAGAACAGTTGATTGCCGTACTGCTTGACAAGCTTCTTGGTTCCCCTCTGGCCGGGCTTGAGCGTGAGTCTGGCTTTCATGGGCACCCCCCCTTCGTCCCTTTCGGTTTCCAGATAGATGTGGGACCGGCACGCTGTAACAGCCGGCCATTCGGCTCGCCCCGCCGCCTCCGTTTCCACGCAGAGTCCCCCTCGGACCTTCGCCGGGCGGCGAATATTTTGAACCAAATGCCTCTACATGACATGGATATTTTCGGAAATCAAGTGAAAACATCAAATGTTGACGCTTTTTTGGCCAAATCTTGCGCATCCGCCCGGATGCAAACGCCATTCCGTTTCAGGTCAAAACCGGCATGGGAGGAGCGTCCGGAATCTTTTGATGAGGAATGGAGCTGAACATGCGACACCTGGCCATATACGGGGTCTTCCTGCTCACCTACCTGCTCATCGCGTCCCGGCGCCTCGCCCTGCTGCCCATAGGCCGGCCCGCGGGCGCCCTTTTAGGGGCCACCATGATGGTGGCCATCGGCGCCGTGGCCCCCGAGGAGAGCTTCGCGGCCATCGATCACGACACCATCCTGCTGCTGTTTGCCATGATGGCCCTGTCGGTCTATCTGGACAAAAGCGGACTTTTCGCCCTTGCGGCCGGCCGCCTTGCCTTTCTCCGTCATCGCCCGGTGGCCCTGATGCTGGGGGTGGCCTGGCTGGCCGGGGGGCTGTCTGCCCTGTTCACCAATGACACCATCTGCCTGATCATGACGCCCATGGTGATATCCCTGTGCGCCGGACTCAGGCTGCCCCTGGCGCCCTTCCTCATGGCCCTTGCCACCGCCGCCAACATCGGCGGGGCGGCGACGCTGGTGGGCAACCCCCAGAACATGCTGATCGCCGGGTTCAGCGGCATGGGCTTCGGGCGATTTCTGATGTTCTCAGGACCCGTGGCCCTGGTGGCCATGGGGATGAACAGCCTGATGCTGGCCATGTTTTACGGCGGTCGGCTCCGGCGCGGCGGGGCGATCGCGGCCGTTGCCGAAGCTGGCAATTACCGCCATCACAGCGCGCCGGCAACGCAGATCGCGCCGGCAACGCAGATCACACTGGCAACGCAGATCTCACCGGCAACGCAGATCACACCGGCAACGCAGATCACACCGGTA
>JAABTE010000090.1 GCA_011390035.1 Desulfobacteraceae bacterium
TTGAAAGAATCTCGATAATGACCACCGGATTCAACAAGCAGTCATCGCTGTCGAATTCAATCTCCCCGCAGGCAATGGACAAATCCGGATAGGCATAATCTCCGGCCGCCTCGATTTTCACCCGCTGATCGCTCAGGAAGGTGTCACAGGGCCTGTTTTTCCGCTGGCTCCATAAAATGCCGCTGATGTTATGCTGTATCCGGTTATGGTTCGGCGTTGCGCCGGCCATGGCGAAGATTTCGCCATTGAAGCACTCATGCCTGATATCCGAAGCCTTCTCAAACGTCAGGTACGATTCCGGTGTCATCCGGGTCTTTTTT
>JAABTE010000091.1 GCA_011390035.1 Desulfobacteraceae bacterium
TTTCTTGGGGTGGGGCGTTCATGGTTTTGTAACCTTTTGAAAATTCACGATTGACAATCGAATCCGGATAAGCGGATTCCGTAGCGTCGGGGCCACGCGGGGTGGCGCTATCCCACCCGCCATGACAGCTTACAACAGCCGATAGGCCAAGGCAAGCGCTTTCAGGGCGGCGTTTGGGCTGCGCCGAGATTTGATTTCAGGGCTTTACAAACTGTCGGCTGACGGCGCCCTGCCTCGCGCATCAAATTATTTGACTTTTCAGGTTTTTAATGAAATAATTAGTGGTTGGTCAAGTGCCTTTCGACCATCTCGACCCTTTCGACCATTTGATCCCATCTCCAAACATCGTCAAGCAGGAGGAGGAAAAGCGTGTTTCCAAAACTGACAACCCATATCCGCGACACGGGCGACATGGCCCTGGGCATGTTCAACAGCGGGGCGCGATGGTATTACCTGGGCTGGGATCTGTGCCGGTACGGCATGGATTTCGCCCAGCGCGCCACCCTGATGGCCGACGTATTGCGCCGTCGCGGAAATCAATATTTTGACTATGTAGAGGCGGGCATGCCGCCCCTCACCCCCTTTCCGCTGGAGCCGGTCATGGACGGCCGGACGCTGGACCGGCCCGTGAACCGGATGCTGGTCCGCATCGAGGACCGGCGCGACCCGTACACCGGCCGCCGCATCGAATGGGCGGACCAGGACAAGCGACCCATCATCTTTCAGGACCCGGACGCGGGCCGGGGCCTGATCAGCGCATCCCGGGACACATCGGAGATCGGTCTTGCCATCGACACGGGCCACCCCACCTTCCTGATCCTGGTACTGCCCGAGACGATCAAGACCCAGACCATGGATGACCTGCTGGCCGCCACCCAGGTCTTCATCGCCAAAGTGGCCGATGTCTGCCCCCACGAAAAACCCCCCGCCTTCATCGGCAACTGCCAGGCCGGCTGGCAGATGGCCCTGTCCGCGGCCCAGTCGCCGGGCCTGCCGGGGCCGGTGGTGCCTGTTGGGGCGCCCATGTCTTACTGGTCCAGGGGCAAAACCACAAACAGCCTGCGCTACACCGGCGGGCTGGCCCTGGGCTCCTGGCTGCCGCTGTTTTTCGGGGATCTGGGCAACGGGGTCATCGACGGCCTGCCGCCGCTGAACTTCGAGCTGTTCGACATCGACCGTCACCCGATCCTGGACAGCCTCAAGTGGCTCCAGGAGGTGGACGACCAGCGCAAGATCGATGTTTTTCTCACCCAGCAGAAATGGGTGTACGGCTTTCACCAGATCGCCGCCGGGCAGTTTTACTGGATCGTGCGGGAGCTTTTCATCGGCAACAAGCTGGAGCGGGGCCTGATCCGCCTGGACGGCCGGCCGCTCGATCTTGCGGCCATCAAGGAGGCCATCGTCTTCACCTCCCACGGCGACACCATCACGCCGGTGGCCCAGGGCATCGGGTGGATTCCCCGAATCTGGAAATCGTCCGAGGAGATGAAGCGGGCCGGCGTCAAGATCGCCCTGATCCATCACGAGCGGGCCGGGCACCTGGCCATCTTCGTGTCGGCCAAGGTGGCGGACAAGGAGCACCGCCAGATCCTGGGCGTGCTGGGGGACGATTTCGACGCCCTGCCGCCGGGCCTGTACCGCATGGAGGTATCTGAGTCGGGCGAGCGGCCCGTCCGGTACGCCACCACCTTCCGGGAGATCGATCCTTCCGAGATCCGCGACACGCTTGACGATTCGGACCGGGTCCGGTTTCACCGGGCGGCCGTTGTGTCAGAGTGCTTCGACCGGCTGTACCGCGTCACCGCCCGGCCCCTGACGCGCCTTGTCGCCAACGCGGTCACGGCCGAGGCGCTGGGCCGGCTCCATCCCATGCGGTCCCGGGTCTCGGCCTGGGCGGACCGGCGGAATCCCTGGGCCTTTGCCATCCAGTCAGCGGCGCAATGGACGCGGGAAAACCGGATGCCCATGGATCGGGAAAATCCCTTCTTCAAGATGGAGCAACTGACCCGGACCTTTCTCGGCATCGGGCTGGAACTTTTCAAGGAAACGCGGGACGCCGCCTACGCCAGAAGCTTCGATCTGCTATACGGCGACGCCAACCCGCTGATGAAGACCTTCCTGCCCCCCCACCTTTTCGCCGACGACACGGCGGACCCGGCGGAGGTGGCGCGGCGGCAATTTCCGTCGCTGTATCGCCAAACGGCCAAACATGTGGCCGGATCACAGGCGGCCGGATCACCTGTGGCCGAATCACCTGCGACCGGACCTGGGACAGGATCACTGATCCCTCTCATCCCATCGCTGGACACCTGGCGCCAATGGATGTCGCCGTCCCTGTTCGCAGGCGGCATGAAGCGGCAATGGCCGTGGCCCATGCCGGCGCCGGACAAAATTCCCATGGCGGACTGGGCGCCGCTGTTCAAGCTGATGGCGGACACGGCCGATTCCTTCAAGCCGATGATGACAGACCTGGGGCGGTGGGCCATCGGGTCGAAGGCGGCCCCAGGCCGGGAGACGGCGGCTCGGCCGCTACCCTGACCCCGACGCATGGCAGTCCATTTGCAAGGGGCCGGAGCATGGGCGCGCAGCCCGTTTCCGGCCCTCCCCATCCCCTTCCGCCAGGACCTCCCGCCGCTCCCGCTCCGCCAATCCCCTCTTCCGGCCTTTCGCCAACGCCCCGCGGCCGCGACAAAACCCGCGTTCAAATCCCCGCATCGCGTTCAAATCCCCGCATATTGAACAATATGCTATTTTATGGGACTGATTTTCGTGGAAATTTTTCTTGACCCGAAGAATCCGGAGCGTGTATAAAAATGCCTGGCGGCGTGGAAATTTTTTCTTGACCAGAAGAATCCGGAGCGTGTATAAAAATGCCTGGAGACTTGGATTGAGACGGTCGAATGTCCATCCACTCCCCCGCGCATTCCTCGCGCCAGGCGCAAAAAGATCTTACCCACCATAAAGGAGATAACAATGCGAAAAAGTTCCGTGCCGGTAAAAACCGCCGTTGTGCTTTTCTGCCTTCTGCTGACCGCTTCCGTGGCCGGGGCGGCCACTGTCCTCAGAATGAATCATCAATTTCCCGAAACAGCCGCCGGTTCCGCCAATGACCAGTGGTTCGCCGACGCGGTGAAAACGGCCACCAACGGCGAGCTGGACATCCGCATCTACTGGAACAACGGTCTGGGCGCCGCCAAGGAGAACCTGCCGATGCTCAAGGCCGGTCACATCGACATGGCGGCCATGTCCCCAGGATACTTCGCCGCGGAGATGCCCTTTTTCAGCGCCCCCAACTCCATTCCCATGGCGCTGGACACCATCTGCCAGTCCAGCGTTCTGATGAAAACCCTGATGGAACAAGTGCCCGCCTTTGAAAAAGAAGCGTCGGACAACGGCGTACGCCCCCTCTTTTTCCACCTGCTCAACCCCTACCTGCTGGTTTCCAAAACCCCCGTGAAAACCTTCGAGGACCTGAAGGGACTGCGCATCCGCACCTGGGGCGAGGAGATACCGCTGCTGGTGGGGGCCGCCGGCGCCACGCCCATTCCGCTTTTCCTGCCGGATATCAAGGAAACCCTGGAGCGTGGGGTCATCAACGCATGCCCCTTTTCAAAGGATCTGGTGGTGACCTACAAACTGTACGAGATGGCCCCCCACATCACGGAAGTGGTGATGTGGGAAGGGCCGGCGTGGGGCATCTGGATCTCAACTAAAACATGGGAAAAATTGTCGGAACCCCACCGCGAGGCCCTGCTGTCGGCGGCCGAAACGGCCCGGCATCGGGAAATCGAGCAGACCCTGAAATCGGAACGGGAAGCGGCCGAGTTCCTCTCTGCCAACGGCGTGACCTTCCACCCCTTCCCACCTGAAGAGCTGGCGAAATGGCGGGCGGCGAGCCCCGATTTCTTTGCCCTCTGGGTGGAAAAGATGGACAAGCTGGGCAAGGGCGAGGCGGCACGGGAGACGGTGAAGCTCTGGAATGAAATCCGCGGGCGGGTTCAGGAGTGCCCATGATCAAAAAACGGGCGGGCGGGCGTCGCATGACGCTGAGAACGCGGCTGGCGCTGGTGTTTATCCTCACCAGCGCGCTGCCCCTTGCGGCCATCGGCTATATCGCCATGGACAATTCCGCGGAAGCCCTTTTTGAAATGGCATGGACCAAGCTGGCCAGCGTCCGGGACACGAAGGTGCAGGCCCTCAACGAGTACCTGAGCGAGCGGCAGGCCGACATGCGGGAGCTGATCGAAACCGTGGCCGTGCTGGAGCAAAGCGCCTTCCGCAAGATGACCACCCTTCAGCAGAACCAGCGGGCGGCGGTGGAAAGCTTTTTCGAGGGCGCACGGGCCGACATCGCCGTGGCCTCCCGCAACCCGGTGATCGCCGATTCCCTTTCCGCCTTCACCGCCACCCTCAACGCCGGAAGGCTGGATGAATCCCTTTATGCTTTTTACGACGAGGTCAGATACGGCCATTCCCTGAGACAGTTCAAGACGGAATACGGCTATCACGACCTGATGCTGATCACAACCGACGGAAACGTGGCGTACACCCTCAACCGCCAATCAGACCTTGGCCGCAACGTCCGGGAGCCGGATCTGGCGGCCACCCCGCTGGCGGAGGGATTTGAAAAGGGATTGGAGGGGATAGCCGTCACCGATTTCGCCGCCTACGGGCCGGAAAACGGCGCCCAGATCGCCTTTGTGACCGCCCCAATCCGCAGAGATGATGTCACCCGCGGGGTGATCGCCTTCAAGCTGACCACAGACCCGCTGGACAGGATCACCCGGATGCGGGAGGGGATGGAAAAGAGCGGTGGGAGCTACCTGGTGGGAGCGCTTCCCGATGGAAGCGCCGCCTATCGCAGCGCGGCGGATATCCGCGACGCGGCGCCGGGAAAACCGGCCGACAATGACCCCGGCGCGGCCCTTGCCCTGTCGGGCCAGTCTGGCGTGACGTTGAAGATGGGCAATCGGGGCGAGATGGAGCTGATCGCCCACAGCCCCATCCTGATCGACGGCCTCCGCTGGGGGCTGGTGACCGCCGTGCCTGTGGCCGAGGTTATCGCGCCGGTGCTGGACGGTCAGGATCAGGATTATTTCGAGCGCTATGTGGCCAACCATCAGTACAGGGACCTGCTGCTGATCCACCCGGAGGGCCGGGTGCTTTACAGCGTGCTTCGGGGCCCCGAGCTGGGAATGAGCCTGGCATCCGGTGAAAACGCCGCGACGCCGCTGGGCATTCTGCTGAACAAGATCCGCTCCGCGCGGGATTTCGCGGTGGTGGACTTTTCGGCCTATGGACCGGCCGGCGGCGAGCCCGTCGCCTTCATGGGCCACCCCGTCATGAACGGCGACGAGATCGCGATCATCGTGGCCCTGAGCCTTTCAAACCAGGTCGTCAACGACCTGATGGGCTCGCGCTCGGGCATGGGCGAAACGGGCGAGGTCTTCCTGGTGGGCGCCGACGGGCTGATGCGCTCGGACTCCCACATAGACCCGGAGCGCTATTCGGCCCGGGCCGCCCTGGCGGATCCGGATGACCGCCGGATCGACACCCCCGCCGCGCGGGAGGCGCTGGCCGGAAAGACGGGCCAGCAAATCATCGACAGCTATCACGGCGGCCGGGTGTTTTCCTCGTTTTCGCCCATCGCCTTTGGCGATATCCGCTGGGGCCTTGTGGCGGAGATCGCCGAATCCGAGGCCCTGGCCGGGGCCCGCCGCCTCAGAAACTGGATGGGCGGCCTGGTAAGCCTCACCCTGCTGGCGGTGGTGATCATCGCCCTTCTGGTCACCCGCTCCATCGCCAACCCGATCCGCCAGACGGTGGACGATCTGACCCTGAGCGCCCGGCAACTGGCGTCGGTGTCGGATCAGGCCGCCGCCTCCTCCCGCCTGCTTTCTGAAAACGCCACTCAGCAGGCCGCCTCCCTGGAAGAGACGGCCTCCTCGCTGGAGGAGATGTCCGCCATGATTCGGAAAAACGCCGAGGACGCCCATGGCGCCAACAAGCTGATGGGCGAGGTGGGCGACGGCGTTTCCGAATCGGCCGGCGCGGTGGATCGGGTGGTGGCGGCCATGGACGAGATCTCCCGGTCCAGCAAGGAGTCGGCCCGGGTGATCCAGACCATCAACGAGATCGCCTTTCAGACCAACCTGCTGGCCCTGAACGCCGCCGTGGAGGCGGCCCGGGCCGGCGATGCGGGGGCCGGATTCGCGGTGGTGGCCCAGGAGGTGCGCAACCTTGCCGGCCGGGCGGCCGATGCCGCGGACACCACGGAAGCCCTCATCCAGGAGACCATAAAGAAAACCGACGAGGGCGTGCGGGTGGCACGGGATACGGGCGAGCGGTTCAAGGGCCTGATAGCCAAGACCCGGAACGCGGCCGGCCATGTGGATGGCATATCCGCCGCCTCCCAGGAGCAGTCAAACGGGGTGGCCCAGCTCACGGACGCGGTGGGAGACATTGAGCAGGTGACTCAGCGCAATTCGGCCATGGCCGAGGAATCGGCCGCCGTGGCCGAGCAGATGAACGGCCAGGCCGGCCGGCTCAACCAGGGGGTTTACCGGCTCATCAAACTGGTGGGCGGAAACCAGGCGAAGGACGGCCCGTCGAGCCGATCCGTCACAAGGAAGACGGCGGCGGGTCTTTCTATCGGTCCGTGACCAGCACCTCCCGGATCTTCCGGGACAGGGCTGACAGATTGTAGGGTTTCTGAATGAACCCGTCGCACCCCCGCGCCATCATCTCCGCGGCCTGGCCATCCATGCTGTAGCCGCTGGATAGGATCACGCGGACCGACGGGTTCATCTTTTTCAACCGGTCATAGGCCTCCCCGCCGCTCATGCCCGGCATGATCATGTCCAGGATCACAAGATCGATCCCGTCGCCCTTTTCCCGATAAATGACCACCGCCTCTTCCCCTCCCCCCGCCACGAACACCTCGTACCCCAGGGCCTGGAGCATCTGCCGCACGCTCTGGCGGATGCGCGGCTCGTCGTCCACCAGCAGAAGGGTTTCATGGCCGCCGGCGAGGCTCTCCATCAGCCGGCCCGCCGGCGGGGGGCGGGTCTTCACAGCCGGCAGAAAGATGTCGAACCGGCTGCCCTTTCCCGGCTCGCTGAACACGCGGATGCCGCCGCCGTGATTTCGCACGATGCCGTAGGTGGAGGCCAGCCCCAGCCCCGTGCCCCGGCCCCGGGCCTTGGTGGTGAAAAAGGGCTCGAAGATGCGCTCCCGCACCGCCGGCTCCATGCCGACGCCGGTGTCCGTCACCGTCAGCAGGGCATAGGTGCCGGGGGCGATATCCAGCTCCTCGGCGGCCTCAGGCGAAAGGTGGATTCGGTCCGTGGCCACGGTCAGCTCGCCGCCGTCGGGCATGGCCTGCCAGGCGTTGATGCAAAGATTGAGCAGAACCTGCTCCATCTGGCTCGGGTCCGCCTCCACCGCAGGCCGATCCTCGGAATACCGCTCTCGGATGATCAGCTCCCGGCGGGCGGCGGCGAACATGCGGGTCTTTTCCCGGGCCAGGTGGTTCATGTCGATCACCCGCGCCTCGTACTTGCCGCCCCGGGCAAAGCCGAGAAGCTGCCGGGTGAGCCCTGCCCCGCTTTCCACAGAGGCCTCGATGCTCTTGAGCTTTTCGTAATGTGGATGATCCGGAACCATGTTCAGCAGCATCACGGACACGCTTCCCTGGATGCCCATCAAAAGGTTGTTCACATCATGGGCCACCCCGCCGGCCAGGGTGCCGATGGACTCGAGCCGCTGGGCGTGGTGAAACTGGGCTTCCAGCCGTTTCTGGGCCGTGATGTCACGAATGAAGTTCAAGGTGGCCGGCGCCCCCTCCCACTGGATCGGCACCGCGCTCACCTGCGCCCACAACACGGACCCGTCCACAGCCACCAGCCGCAGGTTGTAGGGCGTGTTGGCCATCTCCCCCCTCAGCCGCCGCCTGTAGGCGCCTGCCACCCCCTCCCGGTCCTCCGGATGGACAAATTGCTGGAACGGCACCGCGGACAGGTCCTCGCGCCGGCAATTCATGGACTGCCAGGAGCGGGGATTGGCGAACACGATCCGGTCGCTCTGGATGATGAGGATGGCGTCGTTGGCGTTTTCCACCAGCAGCCGGTATTTCTCCTCGGATTCGCCCAGGGCCCCGAGGGCCAGCTTCAGGCTGGTGATATCAAAGGCCGTCCCCAGCATGCCCGGCCCGCCATGAAATGCGATGAATGTGGCGGAGAAATCAACCCACCGCGTCTTTCCGGTTTTCGTCACGGTCCGAAACTCGTAACGCGACACCACATCCTCCCGCCGCTGCCGGGCCAGGCCCCGCTCTT
>JAABTE010000092.1 GCA_011390035.1 Desulfobacteraceae bacterium
CGGGGTGGCCGGCATCATGGAGCGGATGCGGGAACACCGGCAAAAGACGGCCGGCATGGCCGACAGCCTCCGGTCGGCGGTGGACGGCGCCTCGGCCCGGCTCAAGGCGGAGATCGGCGTTGAAACCGACCGCTTCTTCGATGACCGCTACGGGCCGGTGACGCCCCGGCTGCTGACCTTCATACGGGACTACCGCCTCGATCCCGCCTCGGCCTCCGCTGACGGCGAGAGCCGCTTTTCCGCCGCCATGTATGGCGTTTACAACGCTTTCAAGCTGGCGGTGGACCGCCATCTGGCCGAGGTGATCAACCCGGATATCATCCGCTTTCTCAGGGAGCGGGAGGCCCGGGTGGCCGACGGTTTTCAATCCCTGATGGCGCCCCACGCGGCCATGGTCGCCGAGATTCTGGACGCCTACAACCAGAGCCTGTCCCGCTACGGCCTGCCCCCGCTTTCCCCGGGCGGCGCCGCCATCGGCGCCCCGGATCTCAGCGGCCTTCGATCCGGCCTGTCCATGCGCCTGCCGGCCGCGGAGGCCACCATGCGATACAGCGCGGTGGTGGGCGCCGAGGCCGTCACCCGCTTCGGCCTTTACGCGGCCCTGCGGTTTTTCCGGCGGCTCATCCGCCTGCCGGGGCGGGGCGGCGACCGCGACGATCGCCTCCGGGCCATGGAAAACGGCCTGGATCGGCTCAAGGGCCGGATGCGCGGCGCCGTGCTGCTCCATTTCAAGGATCTTCGGGAAAACATCAAGTACCAATACCTTTTCAAGCTGGTGGACGCCGCCGCCGATCAGATCCACGAGCGGTTCCTGGAGCGGTTCGGCGCGGGGGAGGGGGATCTTTCGGAGATGATCCGGCGGGCCGAGGGCGAAAAGGGGCATCGGACCCGGCGCCTTGAGGACATCGCCGCCGCCGGGGAGCGCCTTGCCCCCATCCGGCTGTCCATCCGCGAACTTTCGGAGGGGAGGGAGGCATGAGCGAGATTCGAATTACGGCGGAGGCGCGAACCGACTACGACTGCGAGGCCACCGGCCTGCCGGCGGAGCGCTGGGCAGAGGCGGTTTTCCATGTGGCGGGCACGCAGATCGTGCTGGAGGTGAGCGTGGAAAAGGATGTGATCGTGGCGGTGATGGTGGGCGAGGAGGCGGTCTGGAAGGGGACTCTGGCCGGGTTTAAGCAGTTGATTCAAGGGAGGGAAGGGGCGTAATTTCTCGATTCAGGCACCGACTGATCCGGACCGCCCCCTCAGCCCCTCCGCCCCTGCCGTGCGCGTCCCCCCGCTACTGTTACACGCATCTTGTCGCCACTGCCGTGCGCATCCCCCCGCCACTGTTGCACGCATCTTGTCGCCACTGCCGTGGGCGTCCCGCCGCGACTGCTGCACGCATCTTGCCGCCACTGCCGTGCGCGTCCCGCCGCGACTGCGGCACGCCAGCCGATCAGAATATGGGTTTGACGGGGCTCATGGGGCTGTCGGCGGGGGCGGCGCTTTCGGGTTCAGGTAGGGTTGAAGATAGGTGTCGTAGCGTTCCCGCGTTTCGTTGTGAACGCGGTTGTATTCCGACACGATGCCGTCCGGCACGCCGGGGCCGAAGACGGTGTACAGGTCGATCTCCGGCTCCGGCAGCGGCAGTATCCGGATCTGATCCCGGATGGCCAGAATGCCCGCGTCGTACTCAAGCGCCCCTATGGCGGGGGAGTAAACCGCGTCGATGCGATGGTTGACCAGAAGCTTCAGGAGCATTTGAAAGATGTTTTCCGAGCCGGTGATCCGCTCCAGCGGGATGCCGGCGTCCAGGATGAAGGGCGACGCATACCCCAGCTCGAAATAGCCGATCGTCATCCCCATAAGATCCGACGCGGCGCTGACGGCGGAAAGGGGGCTGTCGGCTCGCACGGCCACGGCGGAGCGCGTCCGGGTGAAGGGATGGTCCGGGTAGCGATAGGCGGCCTCCCGCTCCGGGGTCCGAACCAGGAACAGCGCGGCATCGATCCGGCCATCGTCCATGTATTTCATCAACCGGGAAAAGGGCAGCTCCATAAAGGTGACGGGGATGGCCATTTTCCCGGCCACCATTTTGGTGTAATCGATGGCGGCGCCCCTGGCCTCCGGCTGGTCTCCCTTTTCCAGGGCATGGGGGGCCAGGACGAAATAGCCCACCCGTAGCGTGTTTGACGGCGGGGATGCCCCGGGTCCGGCATTGGCCGGATATTGCGTTTCTGCGACCGGCGGCGGGGCGGCCGGCCCGTGCGCTGAGGGCTCCTGGCCCTGTTGCGCCATGGCTGATCCCGCCGGAATGAGCCAGATCGCGAAGGCGAGCGTAAGGATCATTGCGATGACGGCGGGTATCGCATGGGGGCGGCAGGGGGGGAATGGTCTCATTATTTTTTCTCCTGTGTTGCGGTTGATCCGCTGGAAGGCCGCGCGGCGCCTTCCTTCTCTTGTCGTAGATCCTTTGATTATACGGATAATTATTACGGATAATTATTACGAATAATTATACTGGCCAGGCCCCCGGCGCCGATATGGGGTGACGGATGTATTTTTCACGATGAGATAGAAGGATTCAGGGTAATAAAGGATTCGTTCCAGGCCGGAGCGAAATCCTTTTTTATAAAAAATCCTTGTAGTTGTAAAGATGAAAAAATGGACGCCAGGCCCGACGCCCGAAGGGTTCCTTCCCAGGTTTCGGTCGGTCGGGATTGAATTCGGGCGAGGTTTCCTCTATAATGGGTCATTCCGGGGACGATAAGGCCCTCGGGGGCGATAACCGATGAAAGAGGCAAGGGAATGGCTATTGCGGGAACCGACTTGCAGGATCTGATATACGCCAGGCGTCTGCTGGAGGCGCCGGGGCTGGCGCGGAGGCTGATGAACGCCATCGGTGCGCCGGTGGAGCGCGGCTTTGAATATTTGCCGGAAAAATGGCACTCGAAAATCCAGGTGGTGAGCGAGCGGGCCCTGAACCGCGCTCTGGACGTGGCGCTGCTGACACTGGACCGCAGGTGGCCCGCCGGCCCTTCGCGGGACCGGATGCACAAGATGGCGGGGATTGTGTCCGGCGGGTTCGGCGGTTTTTTCGGCCTGGCCGGCCTTGGCTTCGATCTGACCGTCTCCACCCTCATCATGCTCCGATCCATCGCCGACATTGCCCGGAGCGAGGGTGAGAACCTGGATCTCGTCGAGGCGCGACTGACCTGTCTGTCGGTCTTTGCCATGGGCGGCCCATCCCAGGGGGACGACAGCATGGAGACCAGCTATTACGCCACCCGGGCGGCCCTTTCAAAGGCGGTGACAGACGCGGCCGAATTCCTGGCCCGGCGCGGGGCGGCGGATCGGGGCGCCCCCATCCTGGCGCGACTGATCTCCCAGATCGCGTCCCGGTTCGGCATCGTGGTGTCGGAAAAGGCAGCGGCCATGGCCATCCCCATGATCGGCGCGGCGGGCGGGGCGGCCATCAACGCCATCTTCATCGACCATTTTCAGGATATCGCAAGGGGCCACTTCATTGTCAGAAGACTGGAGCGGACTTATGGAAAGGATGTGGTGAAGGCCCAATATGACAGCCCATGACGAGAGGCGGCCGAAAGAGGGACGGCGAGCGGGCCAGGAGAGACCGGGCGAGGAAAGGCCGGCTGCGGAAAGGCCGGGCGATGGAAGGCCGGGCCAGGGGAGACCGGGCGCGGAAAGGTCTGGCAAGGAAAGACCGCCCGCGGAAAGACCGGACGCTGGAAGACCGGATGCTGGAAGACCGGGCGATGGAAGACCGGATGCGGAACACGGCCCGATGACGCGCCCCGGCATCGCGTCCCCTGATGGCGCCTCCGCCGTCACCGAAGCCCTAAAGGCCCTTCGGGAAGAGATCCCCGCCATTGTCTCTCTGCTGGCCATTCCGGCGGCCGCTGAGATTCGCTCCTGGACCAACGTGGTCAACGGCAAGCTGCTGCCCCGGCTCTCGCCGGACTTTCCACTGATGGTGGCCATCTGCGGCGGCGGGTCCTCGGGCAAATCGACCCTTTTCAACTCCCTGGTGGGGGACAGGCTGTCGCCCTCCGGCGGCAGCGCCGGCATCAACCGGCGCATCCTGGTCTCTGCCCCGGGGGAGCTGTTTCGCCAGAAGGATTTCGTCTCCACCCTGTTCGAGCCCTTCGGCTCGCGATCCAAGCCCCTGGAGAACAAGGATGAGTTGCGGCGGCCGGGCTGTCCGCTCTACATCCTCAATGCCAACGTGCCCCGGAACATGGTGCTGATGGACACCCCGGACTTCGACACCGGCGCCCGGGGCACCTACACCAACCGGGACGTGGTGCGCCAGGCCCTTGAAACCTCCGACATCCTGATCTATCTGTTCACCAACTCCAACTACAACAACCGGGACAACACCGATTTCATCGCACGGGTACTCACCGGCATCGGCCGGCGCAAGTGCTTTCTGGTGTATCGGGTCTATTCCTGCGTGGACAACCGGGAGGTGACCGAACACGCCATGACCGTGGCCCGCAACCTGTATGGCCGGGACGCGGAGCGGTATGTGCTGGGCATCTACAGGGCCGACGAGGACAACGCCGTGGCCGCGGGGGAAAAGTTCATGTCTCCCCGCCCGGCCCGGGAGGGGGATCCGCCCTTCATGGAGGCGCTCAAGGGGCTGGACCCCCGGGTGCTGCGGCCGGAGTTGCTGGCCTCCATAATGACCGGCGTGCTGGAAAAGTCCGAGCGGATGCTGGCCGAGGCTCGGAACGCGGAACGGTCTCTCCGGCTATACCTGGACGCCCTGACGGCGGCCCAGGGCCGAAGCGTGCGCGAGGCCCTGCGTCATTTTCCCATGGACATGATCCTGACCCGGTTCGCCCAGATCTGGATGGAAAGCGACCCGGCCCACGTTCGGGTCATGCGCAGAACCGGCGATTACCTGGGCAAGCCTTTCCGGGCCATCTCTGGCGTGGCGCGGTGGATGGGCGGCCGCATCTACGGCAACCGGGACCGGGGCGGAAAGGCCGAATTCCAGGACAAGGTTGAGGAAGACATGCTCTCCGCGATCAACAGCCTTCACCACAAGGCCACCAGCCCGGAGATCTCCGTCACCCTTCCGGAAATCGACCCCATGGCCCGGCGCATGACCGAACTGGTGACGGCCATCCGGGAACATCGGGAGAGCGGGCCGACCCAGGGCCGGCCCCGGGATTTGGCGACGGAACACGAAACCGGCGCGGGAGGGGCTCCCCTTGCGGATTGGCCGGCCGGACAGCCGGCGGGGTCAGACCCGCGCCGCGCCCGCGGCGGCTGGAATTCGGCCGCAGGGGATTCGGCCGCAGGGGATTCGGCTGGAGGGAGTTTTGCCGGAGGGAATTCTGTCGGAGGGAATTCTGTCGGAGGGAATTTTACCGGAGGGAATCTTACCGGAGGGGATTCGGCTGGAGGGGATGCCAATGGCTGGAATTCGGCCGGAGGGGATTCGGCCGGCTCGAACACGGGCCTCTGGGGTGGAGACCGATTGGACGCTGACGCCGGACTCGACGGCGCCGAGCAGGCCGGCCGGGAGGGCTCGGTTGCCCGCATGGAGCCCGGGGACGAAAAGGGCGAGCGGCTGTTTCTGGTGCCGGCCCATCCGGCCCTGGAGGCGGCCCGGGAGGCCCTGCGGCTGCGGGACTGGAAGGAGACCGTGGCCGCCGTGCTCTCTCAAAAGGACGCGGTGATCGATCTGTCCCGGAGCATCGAGGCGGACCTGGTGTATCTGGCGAAGTATTACCGAAAGCGCATGAAATTTCCGGACAAGGTGCGCCAGACCTTTTCCGCCTTTCTGAATGTGCTGCCGGCCACGGTGGCGGTCACCTACATCCTGTCCACCGGCGATCCGGTGGGGGCCACGGGCATCAAGGTGAAGCTGACCGGGATCTTCGGCCTGCACGACCTGTACGCCCTGGTGGCCCTTCCCGCCACCACCGGCCTGTCAAAGGCGGACCGGCGCCAACTGGAGGAGCTTCTGGCCCCCGTGGCGGAAAAATGGCTCAACGCCAATCTTCAGACCGTCCAGGAGATCTTCGAGCGGGAGATCACCGGCGAGCTGCTGGGGGCGGCCACGGCCACGCTGGAGGAGGCGGCCGGGCGCATCCGGCGGATTGAAGAGACCATCGACACCTGCGGAAAGGCGATCGCGAACAGATGATATCCAATGCCAACCAAGCGGCGCTGGCGGCCCTGGGCCGGATCGAGGGATACCGAAACGACCTGGAGTGGGCCCTGGACGCCCTGGAGGGTCTGCCCCTGTGGCGGCCCGCCGGGCCCTTGAAGCGCCAGTTCGGCGAGGCCCTCCGGATGATCGAGGACCTGCGCCAGCGCTTTGACCGGAAGCTGGTGGTCACCATCGTGGGGCCTTCCGGCGCGGGAAAATCGACGCTGTTAAACGCCCTGTCCGGCATGGACGATCTGTCCGAGTCGGGCCTGGGCCGACCCACCACCCAGCGCCCCGTGGTGCTGTGCCGGAGCCGGGAGGACGCCCAGCCCCTGCTGGAAAAGATCGGCGAGGAATCGGTGGCGGTGCGGGCCAGCGGCCGGGCAGACGCCCTTGCCCATGTGGTGCTGGTGGACACGCCGGACATGGACAGCACCCAGCAGGCAGTCCACATCCCCCTGGTGCGCCGGGCCATCGGCGTGTCCGACGCGCTCATCTGCCTGTTCGATTCGGAGAACCCCAAGCGCAAGGATTATGTGGATTTCCTGGCCCCTTATGTTCGGGTGTTCAACGGCGAGTCCCTGCTGGTGGTCCTGAACAAGTGCGACCGGCTGGACGAGACCGAGCTGAAAGAGCAGATCCTGCCGGAATTCGCCAGCTACCTGGGCGATGCCTGGGAAAAGCCTGTGAGCCGGGTGCTGTGCCTGTCCGCCCGGCGCCATCTCAACGAGCCGGGGTGGGACCCCATGGCCCCGCCCCGCCACGATTTCGATCAGTACGACCAGCTCCACCAGATCATCTTCGGCGCCTTCAACACCGCCGGCTATGTGGTGGACCGCCGGCTGGAAAACGCCCGGGCCCTGCGGGACTACGCATTTAACGCCCTCAGCGCCCAACTGGACAGGGACCGGCAAATCCTGTCCGGCGCTCACCAGCGCATCCGGGAGGCGGAAAAAAACGCCATGCGCCGCTCCCTGACGGTCCTTTCCAGCGACGACCCGCGCCATGCCATCGGCGTCAACGTGCTGCTGTACCAGCGTCTGGCCCACAAGTGGCTGGGCCCGGTGGGCTGGATGATCGCCCTGTGGGCGCGCATTTTGATATTCGGCACGGGGATCGCTGCCATGTTCCGCTTCGGCAACCCCGTCAGCCAGGTTTATGGCATCGCCTCGTCCATACGCCATTTCAAGGAGAGCCGCGCCGCCGTGGCCGAGGCCGGAAGCGGCGAGCGGGTGGATTCGGCCCTGCGGGACTACAGGGTGGCCCTGATGCGGGAGTGGCCGGACATCGCCGAAACCCTGGTGCGGGCCCGCTTTGACAAGACGGTCCGCCGAATCGACACGGCCCTGCCCAGCCGCCAGTCCCTGACCGAGGAGCTGTCCGCCCTCTGGAACGGCGCCCTGGAGCAGCACCTGGAGGCCGCCGCCCGCAGCCTCAGCGGCTTCGGGCTTCAGATGCTCTTCAACCTGCCGGTGCTGGCCCTGATGGTCTATGTGGGCTGGATCACCACCCTGTCATTTCTGGAGGGGCGCTACCTTACCGGCGATTTTTTCCTCCACGCCTTTCTGACCATCCTGCTGATCCTGTTCATTCTCTTTTTCGCTTATCAGATCGCGGCACGGCTGGTGGCCGGCCCGGACCGGATCACGGCCCGGGCCTTCGAACAGGTGCGGGGCCAGTTGGAGGACACCGCCACCCTGCCGGCCAACCCGGTGGGCGAGCAGGTGGCGGCGGTGCTTTCGTTGAAGGCCCTGGCGCCGGTAGCCGAGAAACCGGCCGCGCCGGTGGGAAATCCGATGGCCGGGACGGCCTATCCAGGCCCCGGCACAGAGCCCGACCCAGGCCCCGGCACAGAGCCCGACCCAGGTCCCGGTACAGAGCCCGTCCCAGGGTCCGATGCAGGCCCGGCCGCGGCCGGCCGATAGCATTTATCCTCGCGCAAGAAAAGGCACGCCCAGAAAACGAACACCCCGGCGGCCATGATCAGCGCCCCCAGTCCGAAGGCCCCGCGCAGGGTGAAAAGATCCATCATCAGCCCCGCCATCAGCGAGCCGGCGAGCATCCCCGCGCTGTGGGCCATGGTCATCAGGGCCATCACCGACCCCATGGCGCCGGTGTCTTTGCCCTTGTTGACCGCCATGGCCATGATGGCCACCATGGCCGTGCCGCCGCCGAGCCCGAACAGCAGGTTGGAACGGAACAACCCCCAGAAGCTCCCCGCCCAGGAAAAGCTCAACACCGCCACGCAGACCACCGCGCCCCCGCAAAGCGCCATCACCCGCCGGTCCATCCGGTCCGCCACATACCCCATGGGCGTCTGGGCGAGGCCCGACACGAACACCCCCAGCATCACCAGCACGCCGATGGCGGAGCTGGACAGGGAAAACTCGGTGTCTGCGAACACCGGCAGGAACCCCCATATGATCCCGATGCAGGCGGTGTAGGC
Organism: Desulfobacteraceae bacterium; assembly: GCA_011390035.1. Lineage (GTDB taxonomy): Bacteria > Desulfobacterota > Desulfobacteria > Desulfobacterales > JAABSP01 > JAABTE01. The sequence goes on from JAABTE010000092.1 coordinate 8,619, forward strand.
GAGCCGGAAGGCGAACAGGCCGGCGATGCCCGGATCGCTCAGA
>JAABTE010000009.1 GCA_011390035.1 Desulfobacteraceae bacterium
GTGCGGGGATAAGGGAGGCCGGATGGGTCCGGCCATCGGACTTTACGGCGGCACCTTCAACCCCATCCACAACGGCCACCTGCGCTCCGCCGTGGAGGTGGGGGAGGCCTTCGGCCTGGACCCGGTGTATCTGATCCCCTCGGCCACGCCGCCCCACAAGCCCCGGGCCGGCATTGTGGAAGCGGCCCACCGGCTGGAGATGACCCGCCTCGGGGCCGGCCGCGCCCCCGGCCTTTCCGTATCCGACGTGGAGCTTCGGCGGTCCGGTCCCTCCTACTCGGTGGACACCATCGCCCATTTCCGGTCCAGCGTCCCGGAGGGGCGGATCTATTTCATAGTGGGCCGGGACGCCTTCATGGAGATCGACACCTGGAACCGCAACTCAGAGCTGTTCGATCTGGCGCCCATGATCGTTATCAGCCGCCCGAGCCCGGAGGCGCCGGACGGCGGCATTGATCCCGGCACCCTGGGCCGATATCTGCGGCAAACCATATCCGATGCCTATGACTGGTCGGCGTCGGACGCCTGTTTTCATCACCCGGAAAAACAGCCCATCCACATCGCCCGCGTGAGCCTGATGGAGATTTCATCCACAGACGTGCGCCGGCGGGCGCGGGATGGCCGTTCCATCCGGTTTCTCGTCCCCGGCAGGGTGGCGGACTATATTGAGGCTGAAGGATTGTATCGATGACAGAGGAAAAAGCGGCGCGGGACCTCGCGCTGTTCGTAAAGACGATTCTGGAAAGAAAGGTCCACGATCCGGTGGTCCTGGCGGTGGGGAAGCTGACCTCCATCGCCGATTATTTCATCATCTGCGGCGGCCGGTCCAACCGGCAGGTGGCGGCTATCGCCGAGCACGTGGAGGTGAGCCTGAAGAAGCGGGGCGTCCGGCCCCTATCGGTGGAGGGGGCCAAGGACGGCCAGTGGGCGCTGCTCGATTACGGAGATGTGATCATCCATGTGTTTTTCGAGACGGCGCGGGAGTTTTATGACCTGGAGGGGCTGTGGGCCGACGCGCCCCGGGTGGATATCTCCGACCACATCCGGGAGGCTGAAAAAGCGGTTCGCTCCGGCGACGCGGCTTTATCCGGTGACGCGGTCCGATCCGGTGATCTTGACGAAGCCGACGACGGCATGGAAGACGACGGCATCGAAGACGGCGGCATCGAAGATGACGGCTTCGAAGATGATGACATCGAAGACGACGACATGGAAGATGACGGCTTCGAAGACGATGACATCCAAGACGATGACGAAGAGGATGCGCCATGACACACCGCCCGAAACCCTGTGCGCTGATTATCCTGGACGGCTGGGGCGTCCGGCCGGCCGACGACGGCAACGCCATCGCCCTGGCCCGCACTCCCCGGCTCGACGCCCTGTTCGCGGACTACCCCCACACCCTTCTGGCGTGCAGCGGGCCGTCGGTGGGCCTGCCGGAGGGGATCATGGGCAACTCCGAGGTGGGACACCTGAACATCGGGGCCGGCCGGGTGGTGTATCAGGACCTGATGCGCATCAATCTGGCCATCCGGGACGGGAGCTTTTTTGAAAATCCGCCCCTGGCCGGCCTGATGGACGCCATCTCCGGCGAGGGCGGCGCCCTGCACCTGATGGGCCTGGTCTCCGACGGCGGCGTCCACAGCGACCTGTCCCACCTTCTGGCCCTGATGGACATGGCCCGGGGCCGGGGCGTGGGCCGGCTGTATGTCCACGCCATCCTGGACGGCCGGGACACCCCGCCGGACAGCGGCGCCGGCTATGTGAAACAGGTTGCCGACCATATTGCCGAAACCGGCTTCGGCGCCATCGCCACAGTCTGCGGCCGGTTCTACGCCATGGACCGGGACACCAGGTGGGAGCGGATCGAAAAGGCTTACCGCCTATATGCCGCCGGCGAGGGCGAGGTGGCTGCCGACCCGGTGGAGGCCATCCGGAACGCCTATGCCCGGGGGGAGACGGACGAGTTTGTCCGGCCGGTGGCCATCGCCGGCCCCGGCGCGGCCACAGGTGCGGCCATAGGGGGGGTCACCGGTGCGGCCAAAGGTGCGGCCACAGGGGTGGCCACCGGCGCGGAGCCGGTCCGGGTCCGGCGTGGCGATGGCATCATCTTCTTCAACTTCCGGGCGGACCGGGCGCGGGAGATCACCCGGGCTTTTACCGCAGACGATTTTCCCCACTTCCCCCGGCCGGACCGGCCCGACCTGAAGGGCTACGTCTGCATGACCCAATACGACTCCACCTTCAATCTGCCCGCGGCCTTTCCGCCCATCCATCTGACCAACATCCTGGGGCAGGCGATCCAGGACAGCGGCCTTCGCCAGCTCCGTATCGCTGAAACCGAAAAATACGCCCATGTCACCTATTTTTTCAATGGCGGCCGGGAGGCGCCCTTCGATGGCGAGGAGCGGCGGCTGATCCCATCTCCCCGGGAGGTGGAGACCTACGACGAGAAGCCGGAGATGAGCGCCGCGGCCGTGGCCGACGAGGTGGTGGCCCGGATCGAATCGGAGGCATATGACCTGATCGTACTCAACTTCGCCAACATGGACATGGTGGGCCACACCGGCGTTCTGGAGGCGGCCATCCGCGCCAGCGAGACGGTGGACGCCTGCGTGGGCCGGGTGACGGCGGCCGTCCTTGAAAAGGGGGGCGTGGCGCTGATCACCGCGGATCACGGCAACGCCGAGATGATGAAGGCGCCGGGCGGCGGCGCGCACACCGCCCACACCACCAATCCGGTGCCCTTCGTGCTGGCGGACCCGGCCCGAAAGGGCGTCGCGCTCCGGGAGGGCGGCATCCTGGGCGACATCGCGCCCACGGTTCTGGCCATAATGGGTCTGGATCAGCCGGCGGAAATGACCGGCAAATCATTGATAGCGATATCCGACAAGGCATGATATCCGGTGATTAGGCAGCATCCCGTCGAATTCGTTCCAGGCTCGGAAGCCGGGGAATGAATCCCCCGGCCATGCGGCTGGGCGTCGGTTGATAAGCGCGGGCTGATGATTCCCATCACAGTCTGATGCGGTATTTTTGCAATTACGGAAAAAGGGAGAGACGCCATGACCGACGAGAAAATCCTCCACGAGATGATCAAGGATTACGCCACTGGAAAATCGGTGCCCGATGTGGGCGCCGAGGGAAACCGCCAGGCGGTGGAGCGGCACCTGGTGGAGAAAAAGGGCTATGACCGCTCTCACCTGCGCATCGACCTGCCCCTGGAGCTGACCGTTGCCGGCGCGCCCTATCGCTCCAGGGTGGATCTTGCCGTGGTGGTGGACGGTGTCTGTCACATCGTCTTCAAGTGCGTTGCCGCCTCCCTGGGCTCCCGGGAGCGGGAGATCGTTTCCGCCGCCCGGCTGCTGTATCCCGAATACCAGGTGCCGGTGGCCGTTTCATCGGATGGGGACAACGCCATGGTGATGAACGCCATTTCCGGTAAAAAGATCGGCGAGGGAATGGCGGCCATTCCGGACCTTGAGGCGGCCATGGCTGCGGTCCGGGCTTTTATTCCCGCGCCGTTTCCGGCCGAGCGACGGGAGCGGGAGGGGCTGATCTTCCGGACCTACGACCTGGAAAATGTCAACCGGGCGCTTTAAAGCCGCCACCGCCCCGACGCCCGGTCCGCCAATTCCGCCGGCTCCTGCCGGGGCCGGCGCCTTTCAAATCGCATTTTCAGCCAGCCGTCTCTTTACATTTCTCCGATTTAAATGTTATAAAAATTTCAAAGGATTCGGATCAACAGTCGATTCCCTTTCGTTTTTCCGCGACAGCAAGGCCGGATCGGCGGCGCGCGGACGGCGTCATGTCCATAGACCAGGGGGGAAGGCCATGTCCATCACAACAGGGAGCAGGGACGGGGAGACCGTGATGAAAATCGAAGGCCCCATGAGCATCTACGAGGTGACGGATCTTCGGGAGGCGATGCTGGAGCATTTCCGGGAGACCGGCGGATTCGTTCTGGATCTGGCTGCGGTGGACGCCTGTGACACGGCCGGCGTGCAGTTGCTCTGCTCGGCCCGGGTCAGCGCCCGCCGGAAGGACCGGCCCTTCAAGGTGCTGGCCGCTTCCGACGCGGTCATCGACGCCATTCGGGGCATCGGCCTGAGTCCGTCGGAACTTCTCGATTGATGGAGACATCGTCCAACTGATGGAGGCATCGTTCAATGGAAGATCACAGGGCGGCCTATAAAGAAGAGGCCCAGGAACTGCTCTCGGACCTGGAGAGCGGCCTTCTGGAACTCGAGGAGAAACCGGACGACGAGGAGCTGATCGCCCGGGTCTTCCGGACCCTGCACACCATCAAGGGATCGGGGGCCATGTTCGGCTTTGACGACGTGGCGGCCTTCACCCATGAGATCGAGGCGGTGTTTGACGCCATCCGATCCGGCCGGCTCGCGGTCACAAAGGAGCTGGTGGACCAGGCCCTGGCGGCCCGGGACCTGATCCGGAGGATGGTGGCCGAAGAGGCGGTGGACACCACCCTGGCAGCGGATATGATGGGCCGGTTCAGGCGGATGCTGCCCGATGCGGCCCCGGCGCTTGCCGCCGGCCCGGCCCTTGAAGAGGGCCAGGACGCGCCCGCATCGTATCACATCCGCTTTGCCCCCCACGCCGACCTGTTTCGCACCGGCAACAGCCCGGACCTGATCATGGGGGAACTGAGGGAACTGGGGCAAGCGCAGATCATCGCCCATCTGGACATGGTGCCGCCCCTTTCCGACATGCGGCCCGAGGACTGCAATATCCGATGGGAGATCATGCTGCGCACCGGCCGATCCATGTCGGACATCCGGGATGTTTTCATCTTCGCCGAGGACAACTGCGACCTGGAGATCCTGCCCATGGAGAGCAAGGGGATCGAGGATCGCCGGCGCATAGGAGAGATCCTGCTGGCCCGGGGCGAAATCTCGGCCGAGACGCTGGAGGAGGCCCTGCGCATCCAGGAGACGGGCCACCCCGCCGAGCCCCGCGCGCGGCAGGTGGCCATCACCGTCTCCAGCATCCGGGTGCCGGCGGAAAAGCTCGATTTCCTGGTGAACCTTGTGGGGGAGCTGGTGACGGTCCAGGCCAACCTCACCCGCAAGTCGCGGCTGCTGTCCGACGCCGAGCTGATCTCAATCGCCGAGGAGGTGGAGCGGCTCACCGCCTCCCTGCGGGACAACACCATGGGCTTGCGGATGCTGCCCATCGGCGCCACCTTTCAAAAGTTCCGCCGCCTGGTGCGGGATCTGGCCCTGGAGCTGGGCAAGGAGGTGGTCATGACCACCTCCGGCGAGGACACGGAGCTGGACAAGAACATGATCGAGCAGCTCAACGACCCGCTGGTGCATATCATCCGAAACGAGATCGATCACGGCATCGAGCCGCCCTCGGCGCGAAGAGCCCTTGGCAAGCCGTCCCACGGCACCATCCACCTGGCCGCCTCCCATTCCGGGCCCAATGTGCGCATCCGCGTTTCCGGCGACGGCGCCGGCATCGATCTGGCCGCGGCGCGGAGCAAGGCGGTGGAGCGCGGCTTGATTCAGCGGGACGCGCGGCCCACGGACAAGGAGCTTCTGGATCTGCTCTTCGCCCCCGGATTTTCCACGGCCAAAAGGGTGACGGATGTTTCCGGCCGGGGCGTCGGCATGGACGTGGTCAAGCGCCGGATCGAGAGCCTGCGCGGAACGGTGGATATCGAGACCGAAAAGGGCGTCGGCACCACCCTTGTTTTGAGCCTGCCTTTGACACTGGCCATCATCGACGGCCTGCTGGTGTCCATCGGCGGCACCTATTTCGTCATTCCCCTGTCGGCGGTGGAAGAGTGCCTGGAGATGGCTCGTGCCGCCGCGGAGCGCGCCCGGGACCGGGGCATGATGAGCCATCGGGGCCACCTGATCCTTTACCTGAGCCTGCGGGAGTTTTTCACCATACGCGAGGCGGCCCCGGCCATCGAGCGGGTGGTGGTCTCCGAGATCAAGGGCGAGAAGGTGGCCTTCGGCCTGGATCAGGTTATCGGCCATCACCAGACCGTGATAAAGCCCCTGGGCCGGGTTTACCGGGACATAGAGGGCGTCTCCGGCGCCACCATCCTGGGGGACGGCAGCGTGGCCCTGATCCTGGACATGCCGGCCCTGTTCGAGGTGGCGGAGAAAAAGGCGGAGCAGCGGGGGGAAGCCGGGCGAACGGAGAGAGCGCGATTATGAGAAACCTGAAAATCGGCGTCAAGATGGCCATCGGTTTCGGCACGGTGCTGCTGCTTCTGCTGGCGGTGATCGGCTTTGGCCGATATGGCATGAACAGGGCGGTGATCGGATTCACCGAGATGATGGACCATGAGCTGGCTTTGGCGGAGGAGGCCGAGCGGATGGCCCTGGCCATGCTGGAGTGCCGACGGGCGGAGAAGGATTTCCTGCTGCGCCGGGACTCCGCCTACGCCGCCCGCCATGCCGAGTGGGTGGACGCCCTGACGGCCCGCTCGCGGAAGGCCCGCAGGATCACCGAGCTTTCGGGGGCGCCGGAAATGATCCGCAGCATCGATGCCATCCAGGCCGCGGCCGACATCTATGCCCGTTCCTTTACCGACATCGTGGCCGCCTGGGAGCGAAAAGGACTCAGCGAAAACGATGGGCTCCAAGGCGCCTTCCGGGATGCCGCCCATAAGGTGATGGACCGGATGAAGGAACACCAGGTGGGCGAGCCCTATGTCGCCTTTCTGCTCATGCGCCAGGACGAGCTGATTTGCCTTTCCGGCGGCTCGGGCGAGGCCTGCGCCCAATGGCGCCAAGCCTTGGAGGGGTTTGACGGGATGATCCGGAACATGCCCTCGGAGATGGGCTTGAAGCCGGTGCTGGAAAAGAATCTGTCCTGGTATCGGCTTGCAGCGGCGCGTCTTGGGGCGGAGGACCCGGCGGATCCGGACGAGATGGAATCGGCGGCCCGGATGCCGGCCTACATGACGCCCGATAACGGAGGGTACAATGGCGCGGCCCGCGATTACATGGCCCCGGCGTCGGGCGATGCCATGGCCCGGCGCCGGGTCATGGCCGATCTGAGCCGGACCGCCGCCGGGATGCAGTCCGCCTTTGCCGGTCTTTATGTCCCCGGCGCGGAGGCGCGCATGCTCCAGGCGCGCCGCCGGGAAAAGGACTATCTGCTGCGGGGGCGGGCCGAGTATGTCCGCCAGACCCGCCAGGAGATCGATGGTCTGTTGCGGGCCTTTACCGAGTCGGCGGTGCCCGCGGCTGATCGGCAGAGGCTGGAGTCTCAGTTGTCTGACTACTGGACCGCCTTCGAGGCCCTGGTGAAGGAGGATGAGCGGATCGCCGCCCTCACCGAGTCAATGCGGACGGCGGCCCACGGCATCGAGCCCCTGGTGATGGCCCTGAATGAGACGGCCCGGTTGACGGCCGGCGAAAAGCGTCTGGCAACCATCGCCAACGCGGATCGCTATGCCGGACTGGCCCTCTGGGTTGGGGTCGGAGCGCTGATTTTCGGCATTTTGTTCGCCGCGCTCATCACCCGCTCCATCGTCGGGCCGGTCAGAGAGATCGTTGCAGCGGCCGGGGCCCTGGCCGCTGGGGATCTGAACCGGGCGCCGCCGCCGCCTCGGGGCGATGAGATCGGCCAGGTGGCCGCGGCGCTGGGCGGGGTGCGCGAAACGGTGCGCGGCTTTCTGGATGAAACCATGGGCCTGATCGCAAATGTTCGGGAGGGCCGGCTGGCGGCCCGGGGCAGTGTGGCCGATTTAAGCGGCGGGTGGGCCGACATGACCCGTGGGGTCAACGACGTGCTGGACGCCTTTCAGGGGCCGTTTTCCATGACGGCCGAGTGCGTGGCGCGGATCGCCGAGGGCCGGATTCCGGATCCGCTCACCGTCGATCTGAAGGGGGATTTCAACAGGATTCGGGACAATCTCAACAGCCTGATTCGGAACCTGACCCGCTTTGTGGCCGACACCCAGACAATGGCCGAGTGGGTGGCCTCCGCCAGCCGGCAGACCAGCGCCAGCGCCCAGCAGATGAGCCAGGGCGCCTCGGAGCAGTCCGCATCCGCGGAGGAGGCGTCGGCCTCCATGGAGCAGATGGTGGCCAGCATCCGCCACAACGCGGGCAACGCGGCCCAGACGCGCAAGATCGCCGGCCAGTCGGCCGAGCACGCCAGGGATAGCGGCGAGGCCGTGGACCGGACCGTGGCGGCCATGAGGCACATTGCGGAAAAGATTTCCATCATCGAGGAGATCGCCCGGCAAACCGATCTGCTGGCCCTCAACGCGGCCATCGAGGCGGCTCGCGCCGGCGAGCAGGGAAAGGGTTTTGCCGTGGTGGCAGCGGAGGTGCGCCGCCTGGCGGAACGGAGCCGCAAGGCGGCCTCCGAGATTGCCAAGCTGTCCGACTCGAGCGTTTCGGTGGCCGACACGGCCGGCGGCATGCTCCGGAAGCTGGTGCCGGATATCCAGAGAACCGCCGATTTGATGGGAGAAATCAGCGCCGCCACGGCCCAGCAGAACGCCGGCGCCGATCAGATCAACGCCGCCATCCAGCAACTGGACATGGTAATTCAGCAGAACGCCTCCGTGGCCCAGCAGGTGGCATCCACCGCTGAGGAACTTGCCGGCCAGAGCGAGCAACTTCGAAACGCCGCGGCCTTTTTCACTTTGCCCGCCCTGGCGAGGCGTTCCGCCACCGCCGGGACCCGCGGGGCGCCGGACAGGCAGGGCGGCCGACACCGGCCGGCGAATGCGGCCTTGGTTCATCCGGCGGGGGAGGCCCGGAGCCGGGGAAACCCCTGGCAGAGCCGGGGGGAGGGCGAAGGAGAGCGGATGGCCCGACAGGAGCGGCCCGGGCGCGAGGAGCGTTACGGCCGGGAGGGCCGGGGCGTGGCGCTCCGCATGGGGCGGTGGGATGAGGCGGATGCGGCGCCCGCGGACATGGACGGGTCGATGGACGTCGAATCGGCCGGCGAAGGCGCCGTCGGCGAGGGGCGGCGGGCGGAGCGAGTCTCCGGCCGGCAAGGACCGGAGGATGATTTTCAACGATACTGACGCCATGCAAAGGAGCGATGGACATGACTGAAACAGACATCACGCAGGCCACCCAATATCTGACCTTCAAGGTGGGCGAGGAGGTCTTCGCGCTGGACGTCATCCAGGTCCGGGAGGTGCTGGACATGAGCCCCATCACCCGCGTGCCCCGGTCGCCGGAGTTCATGCGGGGGGTTATCAATGTCCGGGGCAGCGTGGTTCCGGTGGTGGACCTGCGCCTGAAGTTCGGCCTGACGAAAACCGAAAGCACGGTGGACACCCGCATCGTGGTCATCGAGATCGGCATCGACGGCGAGGCCACCGTGCTGGGCGCTCTGGCCGACTCGGTGGACGAGGTGATCGAGATGGAGCCGGACCGCATCGAGCCGCCGCCCCGCATCGGCATGCGCTGGCGCACGGAGTTCATCAAGGGCATCGGCAAGCACAACGAGGCCTTTGTGATTATTCTGGACATCGACCGGGTCTTTTCCTCCGACGAGCTGGCACTGGTGGAGGCGGAAACCAGCGGCGTGGAGATCGACATGGATGCCGAGGCCGGGGCGGAGGAGGGCGCCTGATCCATGGACGCCGCGGGCCGGGGAGCGCGGGAGAGCGGCATGCTGCCGCCCATGTCCGCCAAGACTTTTTCCCGGTTCAGCCGGTTCATCCGGGGCGAACTCGGCATCAACATGACCGATGCCAAAAAGACGATGCTCCAGGCCCGGCTTCAAAAGCGGTTGCGGAAGCTGGGGTTTTCCACGTACGATGATTATTACGACTATGTGTTCAGCGACGAGGGGATGCGCGTCGAGCTGCTGAACATGATCGACGTGGTGACCACCAACAAGACCGATTTTTTCAGAGAACCCAAGCATTTCGAGTATCTTACGGAAACGGTGCTGCCGGAGCTGGGCCGGGGCCGGGCCATCGGCTCGCGCAGGGACGCCGATTTCTGGAGCGCCGGATGCAGCACGGGCGAGGAGCCCTATACCCTGGCCATGGTGCTGAGCGAATACAAGCGGGCCCGCCCCGATTTCCGGTTTCGGATCATGGGCAGCGATATCTCCACGTTTGTGCTGAAAAAGGCGGCCACCGGCATCTATGGGCACGACAGGGTGGAGCAGGTGCCACTGGCCCTGCGCAAGCGCTATCTGCTCAGAAGCAAGGACCGCAGCCGGGATACGGTGCGCATCTGCCCGGAGATTCGGGGGCTGGTGAGCTTCGAGCGGATCAATTTCATGGATGGTAATTTCGGCATCCGGGAGTCCTTTGACGTGGTGTTCTGCCGGAACGTGATCATCTATTTCGATCGGCCCACCCAGGAAAGGGTGTTGAACAACATATGCCGGCATCTGAGACCGGAAGGCTTTATTTTCATGGGGCACTCGGAGACGCTAAATGGTCTGAACGTGCCCCTGAAAGCGGTCACATCGACCGTTTACAGAAAGATTCCGTGAATTTCAGGCAACTGGACGTGCCGGGCCTGTACCTGAAGCCCGGCGAGATGGCCTTCAAGGACAAGCCCACGCGGGTTACAACGGTGCTAGGCTCGTGCATCGCCGTGACCATGTTCGTCGAGCGGCTCGGGGTGGGGGCGGTGTGTCACGCCCTGCTGCCGGCGTGCCGGGAAATCGAGATGTGCGACGAGCGTTGCGCCATGCCCTACCGCTATGTCAGTTGCGTTGTGCCGGACATGGTGGCCCGGTTCGTCCGGATGGGGGCGGCGCCCGGCGAGATCCAGGTGAAGATGTTCGGCGGCGGCGACATGTTCGGCCCGGCCCGGCGGGAGGGCATGAGCGCCTCCGTGGGCAGCCAGAACATCCGGGCGGCCCGTCAGGCCCTTGAGGAACACCGCCTGCGGATCAGGCACGAGGACGTGGGCGGGCGCCACGGGCGCAAGATCCATTTTCTGACACACACGGGCGATGTGTGGCTCAAGCGACTCAACAGGGAGAATCGGCTGATGCGTCAGCTCAACCAGCAGAACACGGCCTTTTAGATGAAAAGGAAGATCAGGGTCCTGGTGGTGGACGATTCCGCTGTGGTGCGCCAGACGCTGCGGGAGATCATCGATTCGGATCCGGAGCTGGAGGTGATGGGCGTGGCCTCCGACCCGTACATCGCGGCCCAGAAGATCCGCAAGGAGGTGCCGGATGTCATCACCCTGGACGTGGAGATGCCCCGGATGGACGGCATCACCTTCCTGCACAAGCTGATGACCCAGCACCCCATCCCGGTGGTGATCTGCTCGGGCCTTACCCACAAGGGGTCGGAAACGGCCCTGAAGGCGCTGGAGTACGGGGCGGTGGAGATCATCGAAAAGCCCCGCATCGGAACCAAGCGGTTTCTGGAGGAGTCCCGGGTGCGGATCTGCGACACGGTAAAGGCCGCGGCCATCTCCCGGAGGCGGGCGCCCGTCCCTTTTTCCCGGATGGTGGCCCCCAAGCTGACCGCGGACGCCATCATCGCCAAGCCGCCGGGCAAGGCCATGGTTCAGACCACGGAAAAGATCGTGGCCGTGGGCGCCTCCACCGGCGGCACCGAGGCGCTGCGGGTCTTTCTGGAGGCCCTGCCCCTGGACGCCCCCGGCGTGGTGGTGGTCCAGCACATGCCAGAGCATTTCACCGCGGCCTTCGCAAGGCGCCTGGACGGGCTGTGCCGGGTGTCTGTGAAGGAGGCGGAGAACAACGACTCGGCCCTGCGGGGGCGGGTGCTGATCGCCCCCGGCAACCGCCACACCCTGCTCAAGCGCAGCGGGGCCCGCTATTATGTGGAGGTGCGGGACGGACCCCTTGTTTGCCGGCACCGGCCCTCGGTGGACGTGCTGTTTCGCTCCGCGGCCAGGTACGCCGGGCCCAACGCGGTGGGGGTGATCATGACCGGCATGGGCGACGACGGGGCTCGGGGCATGAAGGAGATGAAGGATGCCGGCGCCCACACCATCGCCCAGGACGAGGCCACTTCCGTGGTTTTCGGCATGCCCAACGAGGCCATCCGCATGGGCGGCGTGGATCGGGTGCTGGGGCTGGAGGCCATCGCCGGCGCCGTGCTTCGGGCCTGCGGATAGCCGTGGAGGCGCCGATGGAATGCCGAGGGGATGAAATGCATAGCCGATGGATGACCCGTTATGGATGATCCCATGGAAAAGGCGCTGCTGGACGCCTTTACGGCGGAGGCGATCCTGACCGACCGGCGGGGCGTCATACTGGCCCTCAACGACGGGGCGGCCCGGCGGCTGGGGACCGATGGCCGGACCCTGGTGGGGTCGGCGCTCTATGACTATCTGCCCCCTAAGGCGGCGGAGAACCGCAGGGCCGATATCGCCGCCGTCTTCGCCGAGGGGCGCGGCGCCCGGCGGGAGGAGGAGAGCGACGGCCGGATCAGCGACATCCGCGTCCGCCCGGTTTTCGGCGCCGGCGGGCGGGTGGCCCGGGCGGCCATCTTCCACCACGACATCACCAGCCAGCGCCGGGCCGAGCGGGACGCCCAGGCCTTCAACGAGGAGCTGGAGCGCCGGGTGGCCGAGCGCACCCGCCTTTACGAGACGGCCAACGCCCGGCTCAAGTCGGCCATCCGCTACGCCAAGCAGATGGCCCGGAACGCCGAGTCCGCCAGCCGGTCCAAAAGCGAGTTTCTGGCCAACATGAGCCACGAGATCCGCACCCCCATGAACGGCGTCATCGGCATGCTCGACCTGGCCCTGGACACGGCGCTGACCGATTCCCAGCGGGAATTTCTCGAGATGGCCAAGTACTCCGCCGATACCCTTTTGTACCTGCTCAACGACATCCTCGATTTTTCCAGGATCGAGGCGGGCAAGCTCAAGATCGAGGACACGGCCTTTAACCTCGAGTCGGTTATCAACGCGGCCCTTGCCCCTCTGGAGTTCCGGGCCCGGGAGAAGGGGCTGGCCATCGAGCGGACCCTGGACAGACGCATCCCCCGGGTGCTGGTGGGCGATCCGTCCAGAATCCGGCAGATCATCGTCAACCTGGTGCGAAACGCCATCAAGTTCACCGACACCGGCGGCGTGAGGATACAGGTGGAATGGACCGCCTCGGAGCCGGCCGCGGCGCGGCCGGAAAAGCCCTGGGCGCTCAAATTCCAGATCCGGGACACGGGCATCGGGATTTCGCCGGACAAGCTGGCCCATATTTTCAACGCCTTCTACCAGACGCCGGACGTGCGGGCCAGGGGCGGCGGCGGCGCCGGTCTCGGGCTCAACATCTGCAAGAAGCTGGTGGAGATGATGGGCGGCCGCATCTGGGCGCGCAGCCGGGTGGGGGAGGGAAGCGCCATTTTCTTCATCCTGCCGGTGGGGGTGGGCAACCGGCAGGGCGAGGCGCCGAGGGAACGCACCGCCCGGATGGCGCGTCGGCCGCCGGGAACGGTCTGCCGGGGGGGGCGGATTCTGCTGGTGGAGGATGAGCCCATCAACCAGCGGGTCTTTTCCCGGTTTCTTAGCAACACCGGCTGCTCCGTGACCCTGGCCGAAAACGGCCGGATCGCCATGGACCTTCTGGAAGATCGGGATTTCGACCTGATCCTGATGGACATCCAGATGCCGGAGATGGACGGCATCGCCGCCACCCGCGCCATCCGCGGGCGGGGCATCGACACGCCCATCATCGCCCTGACTGCCCATGCCTTTGCCGAGGACCGCCGGCGCTGTTTCGAGGCGGGCATGAACGCCTACATCTCCAAGCCGGTGGATCAGGAGGATTTTCTGAACTTTTTAAGCCGGTTCACATCGGCGGCGCGGCCCAGGGGGCCCGATCCGGCCCCGCTGGAAAACCGCGCCGGGGAAGATCGGCTGTTGGACCCGCCATGGTCGGATGCGGGTTCGTCGGATGCGACATCGGAAGAGGATCTGAATAGCGCGTCGGGAGCGGATTCACGGAGATTGGCGGAAGTAGGTCTGAGGGGGGAGTCGGGAGCGGATTCAGGGAGATCGTCGGAAGAAGGTCTGAGGGGGGCCTCGGGAGCGGATTCAGGGAGATTGGCGGAAGAAGATCTGAAGGGGGAGTCGGGAGCGGCTTCAGGCAGATCGGCGGAAGAGGAGCGAGATGGCGGCGGCCGGGCGGCGCAGGGGCGGCCGGAGGCGATGCCGGTGGATGAGGATCGGCGGGGCGGGGTCCCGGCGGATGAAATGGGGGCGGTGGAAGCGGCGTTCGCGCCGGACGGGGGGCTCAGGTCGGCCCTGGCAATGGCCGATTTCGCCGCCATGGAGCAACTGGCCCGGCGACTGCGGCGCTCGCCTCCCGAGACGCGGCTCCCCCATCGGATGGCCGATGACGCCTTTCGCCTGGTGCTGGCCGCCCGGAACCGGGACGCCGGCAAGTGCCGGGTCCTGGTGGATCGCATAGAGGCGGCGCTGGAACACGCGGATCGGAACGGGGCGGCTCCCGGCCCCGCCGGTTCGGAAACGGACTGAAACCCAGCCGCCGGCGCGGCGGGGGGAGATCCCCGGCGCTGTTTCCGGCGGCACAGGAGCTGGCAGATGAAGATTCTGATTGTGGAGGACGATTTCGTGGCCCGCCGCACCCTGAAGGAGATCCTGGGGGCCTACGGCGAATGCGACGTGGTGGTGGATGGCGAAGAGGCGCTGCAGGCATTCCAGATGGCGTGGGAGGAGCGGCGCCCCTATGATCTCATCTGCATGGACATCATGATGCCCAATCTGGACGGCAACGCCGCTTTGACCCGCATCCGCGAGATGGAAAAAGAGATGGGCATCCGGGGCGGCCAGGAGGTGAAGGTGATCATGGTCTCGGCGCTGGATGATCCCAAGACGGTGGTGCGGGCCTTTTATCAAGGCGGCGCCACCTCATATATTGTGAAGCCCATCCGCAAGGAGAAGCTGATCGAGGAGATCCGGAGCTTCGGGCTGATCCGATAGCCGATAGGCGCCGGGCGCTTTTACGGCGGCGGGCTGTTTAAATGGCGGACGAGATATGCTATGATTGGCGCCGCCGGGGTCGGAGGCCGGACCGGAATTTTATCCCATGTCGGCCCCCGGATCGGAGGCCGTGTGAAGCGCGGTTTTGAAAATTCGATTGTAATCTGTTATAAAGGTCGCCCATGAGGTTCGGCCGGGAGAGTGACATGACGGCAGCCGAGGAGGCAGCGCGGGATATCCATATTCTGGTGGTGGATGACGAGGAGATCATCCGTGAAATGCTCCAGGAAACCATCGAATACGCCGGATATGACTGCGTCATCGCCGCGGACGGCGCCCAGGCCCTCGGCATGCTCGACGAAAAGCCGGTGGATGTGATTATCACCGACATCAAGATGCCGGGCATCAGCGGCATCGAGCTGCTGCGGGAGGCCAAGAAGCGCCATGACGTGGATGTGATCGTGATGACCGGCTTCATTGAGGATTTTACCTATGAGATGATCATCGAGCTGGGGGCCAGCGATTTCATCGGAAAGCCCTTCCGCAACAAGGAGCTGATCGTCCGGCTCAAGCGGGTGCTTCGGGAGAGGAACCTGCTCCGGGAGCGCCGGCGGGCCCATCGGGAGCTGCGCGAGTCCTATCTGGACACCATAAAGCGCCTGGCGGTGGCCGCCGAGTACCGGGACGAGGAGACGGGGGATCACATCCACCGGATCAGCCGCTACTGCGCCCTGATTTCCGAGGAGCTGGGCCTGCCCGCCCAGATGATCCAGAACATTCGCTATGCCTCGCCCATGCATGACATCGGCAAGATCGGCATCCCGGATCGGATACTGCTGAAAGAGGGCAAGCTGACGCCGGAGGAATTCGAGATCATGAAGACACACACCACCATCGGCGCCAGCATCCTGGCCAACTCCAATGCCGAGATCCTGCAGTTTGCCGAGCGGATCGCCATCTCCCACCATGAAAGATGGGATGGCGGGGGCTATCCCATGGGCGTCGCCGGCGATAAGATTCCCATCACCGGCCGCATCGTGGGGCTGGCCGACGTGTTCGACGCCCTCACCTCCGAGCGGCCCTACAAGGAGCCGTATCCCCTGGACGTGGCCCTGGAGATGATCCGCCGGGGCGCGGGCGGCCACTTCGATCCGGAGGTGGCGAAGGCATTTCTGGCCCGGCGGGATGGCATCAAGGAGATCTTGCGGGAAATGAATCCTGCCAGCGTTATCGGCATGCGCCGCTTCCAATGGAGCGAGCGGGAGCGGGGGCCGCTGCCGGAGATGCTGTCGCGGATCGGATGACGGCGGAAGGGAGGGCGGAACCAGAGTGGCGGCGATATTCGAAAAATTGAGAGCGGGGCTGAGTCGGCTGGGGCGGTGGCGTCCGCGGCGCCCGCTTTTGTCCTGGCTGCCGGGTGGCGGGCGGCGGGCGGACGCAGGCGGGACGCAGGCGGCAATGGCCGATTTCAACCAGGCGCTCTCCGCGGCCTGCCGGGACTCGGAGGCCGATTTCATCCGACTGGGGCGGGAACTCGAGTCGATCCATCATCAGGCCTCGGCCATGCTGGAAGAGGCCATGGCCATGGCCGAGGGCCTCGCCGGCGGGACCGGCGGCAATGGGACGGAGATCACCGAGACCGGGGGCAATGGGCTGGAGATCGGCGGGACCGACATCGTCCGGAGCTGGGCCGGGGCGGTGGCGGAAACCGGACGGGCGGAAGCCGCCGGGCGCGGCAAGGGGCTGCTGGGGCGGATCGAGGGGCTGGTGAAGGCATCCCTGGTCCGGCTGGACAGCCGGCGGGGCCGGGTGGCCGGCCACCTGGAGCGCATCGAAACCATGACCGGCCATCTGGACAGGCTGCACGATATGTGCGAGGTGATGGAAAAGCAGATCATGCATCTGCGTGTGCTGGGCTTTAACATCCGGGTGGAATCCGCCCGGTCCATGGAGGCCCGGGAGATGTTCGGCGTGGTATCGGACCGGATTGGCCGCCTGTCGGAAAAGATCAGCGGCATCGCCGACCGCATCCGCTCCGACACCCGGTCGGCCAGCCGGCGGCAGTTGCGCGCCCATCACGAAATCGCCGAGGGCCTAAGGAGGCTGGACGGCCTGGCCGTGGGCATCCGCCATGCCGTGGGCGGCAGCCTGACGGAGATCACCCGGCTGATGGAATCGGCCATGGCCGCCGTCGCCGAGGCCCGGTCCCGGTCCCGGACCATCGCAGACGGCGTGGGAGAGGTGGTGGTGGGCATTCAGGTCCATGACAGCATGAGCCAGCGCGTCCAGCACATCGTCAGCGCCCTGGCCGACGCGGTGGACATGTCCGCCGGCGATGACGGCGTCATTCTCGCGGAGGTCAAGGGGTCCGAGAAGCGGCAAAAGGCGGCCGGCGCCATCATTGATCTTCAGATGGCCCATCTCGATGGCATCATCGCCGATCTTGAAAGGATTCACGGCCGCACCCGGTACGCCTTCGACCGCATCGGCCGGGAGGTGGAGGGGATGACCGATGTGCTGCCCTCGGAATCGGAGGGCGCCGGGGCCGGGGAGGGCGACAGCCGGCTGGACGCCCTGCGGGGTGACCTGCTCTCCCTGCACGACCTGCTCGGCAAGGCCGGCGGCCTGATGAAGCGGATACACGAGACGGCCGCCGCGGCCGCCGACACCACCCAGCGGCTGGCCCAGCGAATGGTGGAAGTGGAGGACATCGGGTTCGAAACCCGCCTTATCGCCCTGAACGCCATCATCAAGGCGGCCCACCTGGGAAATATGGGCGGCACCCTCGACGTGCTGGCCGGCGCCGTGAAGGTGATCTCAAGCGAATCGGAGGGGTTCGTGGAGGAGGTGCGGGGCGTACTCACGGAGGTTGCAGGCGGCGTGCGGGACATGGACGAAACCGCCGCGTCCGGCGCCGCCCCCCGGACAGGCGGGGACGAAACGGGACTGGAGGCGGGCATCCGGGAGATGGGCGATGCGTACGCCCGGCTCCGGTCGGCCTCCGGCGATCTGCTCCAGCGGGCGATGGTGGTGGGGGAGGGCATCCAACAATCGGTTTCTTCCCTTGACTTTCTGCCGGCGCTGGCCGACCGGCTTTCATCCCTTCGGGATCAACTGGCCGACATCCGGAGCCGGATGGCCCTCCGGGACGGCGGGGCCGTTGTCGTCTCCGAGGAGAACATGCGGCGGCTGGAGGAGCGCTACACCATGCGCCAGGAGCGCGGCATCCACCGCCGGATGCTGGGCGCCGCCCCGGCTGGGGGCGCGCAAGCCCCGGAAGCCCTTGAAGCCCCGGAGGATGCGGCGCGAGAGCCCGCGGCCGGCGACAAGGACCTGGGGGACAATGTGGAACTATTTTAGGGGGGATGCATATGTCTAACAAGCTCATCATGACTGCGGATGATTCGGCCAGCGTTCGGCAGATGGTCGGCTTCACGCTCAAGCAGGCCGGCTACGACGTGCTGGAGGCCGTCGATGGGAGCCAGGCCCTGGACAAGCTGCTCGATCAGCCGGTGGATATGCTGATCACAGACCTGAACATGCCCGGTCTCGACGGCATCGAGCTGATCCGCAAGGCGCGGGAGATTCCCCGGTGCCGATTCATCCCCATCGTCATGCTGACCACCGAGTCCCAGGAGGCGAAAAAGAAGGAGGGCAAGGGGGCCGGGGCCACCGGATGGATCGTCAAGCCCTTCAAGCCGGAGCAGTTGCTGGCCGTGGTGCGCAAGGTGCTTGGATGACCGATTTTTGGAAGGGGGAGCCATCATGAAGACACTCATTGCCGAGGATGATCTCATTTCCCGGTTTCTGCTGAAGGATTTTCTGGAGGAATTCGGCCCGTGCGACACGGTGGTGGACGGAAACGAGGCCATCGCCGCCTTTCGGCTGGCGCTGGAAAAGTCCGATCCATACGATCTGGTCTGCATGGATATCATGATGCCCAGGATCGACGGCCAGAAGGCCGTGGCCGAGATCCGGGCCATGGAGAAGGAGCGGAGCGTGAAGGCCGCCGACGCGGTGAAGATCATCATGGTCACGGCCCTGAGCGATCCGAAAAACGTGATGGACGCCTATCACAAGGGCGGGGCCACGTCGTATATCGTCAAACCCCTCGACAGGGAAAAGCTGCTGGAGGAACTGCGCATACTGGGGCTGGTCCGGCGGGAATCGAAAGAGGGCAACATCAGTCAGGAGAGGTGAATCAATGCGGAAAGTGACGGAAACGGTGGATCAGGCTGTCAAGGCCATGGGGGACAAGGAGGGAAAATACCTCACCTTCACCCTGGCCGAAGAGGAGTACGGCATCGGCATTCTCAAGATCAAGGAGATCATCGGCATGATGGCCATCACGCCGGTGCCCCGCACGCCCCAGTTCGTAAAGGGCGTGGTCAACCTGCGGGGCAAGGTGATCCCGGTGATCGACCTGCGCCTGCGCTTCGGGCTTAAAGCCTCCGATTACACGGATCGCACCTGCATCATAGTGGTGGAGATCGGCGGCGAGTCGGGCAACATCATGGTGGGCGCGGTGGTGGACACAGTATCGGAGGTGCTCAACATCAAAACGGGCGATATCGAGGATACCCCGGCCTTCGGCACCAAGCTGGACACCGATTACATCCTGGGCATGGCCAAGATGGAAGGGGGGGTGAAAATTCTTTTGGACATCGATAAGGTTTTAAAATCCGAGGAGATCACGCTTCTGGAAAGGACGGCGTGAGAATCGGATGTTGCATTCGGGGCCTTATCCTGTTATTTAAGAGGCATGAGTTTTTATGGAGCATGCGTTTTATCTAATAGGCATGAGTTTTTACGAAGCATGCGTTGCTTGGGAAGCATGAGTTTTAAGGATAACGCCATCGGGTTGATGTAAATTATAACGGCGAGGCCAATGGAACCAGATCCGAGACCGGTGCTTGACATGTTTTCCCCGTGGGAGCCGGGCATTTTCAGCCTGGCCCTGTTCGCCCTGATCATCGTTGCCATGATGGGGGCGATTCTGTGGCTCACGGCATGGATCGGCGAAAAGAAGGAAACCGCCGAAAAGCTCCGGGCCTACGAGGCCGGCATCATCCCCACCGGGTCGGCCCGATTTTCCTATCCCGTTCCCTTTTACCTCATCGCCACCTTCTTTCTGCTGT
>JAABTE010000093.1 GCA_011390035.1 Desulfobacteraceae bacterium
CTCCGGGTCTTTATAATAGCCCAGCATCACGTTGTTGCCCTTCATCACGATCTCGCCGATGGTCTGGCCGTCCCGGGGCACCGGCACCATGGTTTCCGGGTTCACCACGTCCATGTACATGGCCACGATGTAGGGCACGCCCTGGCGGGACTTCATTTTCGCCTGGTCCTCGTCGGAGAGAGCCGCCCACTCCTCTTTCCACGCGCAGACGCTGTGGGGGCCGAACACCTCGGTGAGCCCGTAGGTGTGGGTGATGTTGGCGCCGATGGACTCCATGTTCTGGATCACCGTGGGCGCCGGTGGGGCGCCGGCGGTCATGATCTGGAGCTTTCTGTCCAGCTTCACGTTGTTGGCCGCGGCATAAGAAGACATGGTGATCAGCACCGTGGGGGCGGCGCACAGGTGGGTTATGCCGTCCTGCTCAACGTGCTTGTAGATCTCGTCGGCCACAACCCGCCGCAGGCAGACGTGGGTGCCGCCCATGGCGGTCACGCCCCAGGTGAAGCACCAGCCGTTGCAGTGGAACATGGGCAGGGTCCACAGGTAAACCGAGCTGGGGGTGAACTGGCACTCCATCATTTCGCCCAGGGCGTTCAGATAGGCGCCCCGGTGATGGTACATCACGCCCTTGGGCAGGCCCGTGGTGCCCGATGTGTAGTTGATGGTGGCCACCTGGTACTCGTCGTCCACCTCCACCGGCACAGGATCGGGGGAGCCGGTGGCAAGGAAGGACTCGTAGTCGGCGCCATTGAGGGGCTTGTCATCCGAGATGTCGCAGATGTTGACGAAGGTCTTGACCTTGGGCAGTTTGTCTATCACCGGCGATACCAGCTCGGCAAATTCGTTGTCCACGAAAAGCGCCTTGGCGTCCGAATGATCGATGATGTAGGCCACCTCGTTGGAAGACAGCCGGATGTTGATGCTCACCAGGGCCGCGCCGATCATGGGCACGGCGTAGTGGGCCTCCAGCATCGGGTTGATGTTGGGGCAGATGAAGGCCACCTTGTCGCCCTTTTGGATGCCGATTTTTTTAAGGGCGCTGGCAAGGCGGTTGACCCGGGCGTAAAATTCCAGGTAGGTATAGCGCTTATCGCCGTTGATGACCGCCGTCTTGTCCGGATAGACGGTGGCCGAGCGCCAGATGAAATGCACTGGTGTCAACACATCGTAGCAGACATTTTTATGATCGGTCATTATTTTCCTCCCTTTCACTTCTCATTATTTTGATAGCGGGGCAATCCGTCCTTCCGTGTTCGACGGCGCTGAAAATACACTGAAATACACTGAAAATACAAGGTTGGCATCGCCGGATCCCGGGCGCGCCGGTGGGGCGTGACAGGCTTTTCCTCCTATGGAAACGCCCGCCCGGCGGGTGCCGGGCGGGCGATGATGGGGCGAAACCTCGACGTTGGACTAGTGTCTCGGCCTCAGATCCAGCGAGTACTTCTGGATGGTCTCATCCGAACAGGGCTTGGTGATCAGGCTCAGGACGATAAAGAAAGCGAACCCGACAAAGACCCAGTAGAACTGGTGCGGCGTGACCCAGTTTTTGTTCAGGAAGAACAGGTGCGCCGATCCATGCACCGTGTTGGCGTACATCCAGGAGAAGCAGGACAGGAAGGTCATCACGATGATGTTGATGAAGGCCGCCATCTTGGTGGAGCGCTCCCACCAGATGCCCAGCACCAGCGGTGGCCCGCAGGAGCAGAGGATGACGATGAAGGCCGCCCCGGAGATGTCGAGTACCAGAGCCGGCGGCTTGAAGGACAGCAGGGTGCAGACCACGATGATGATGACGGTCATGATCCGGGTCACCAGGATGGGCTTCTCTTCGGGCCATTTGCTGCCGAAGACCTTGCCGATGAGATCCCGGCCCAGAAGGACGTTGAGTACCATGGTCCAGCCCGCGGCGGTGGCCATGGCGATGGCCAGGCCGCCGGCGGCCAGGATGGCCAGCAGGAAGGGCCGCTGGAATGCCTCGATGGCCGCGATCATGGAATAATCGGTAACGGAGGCGCCGGCAACGCCGTACAGGGTCTTCATGTGCTTGAGAAGGCCCATGGCGTTGGTGATGCCCTCGGTGTTCATCAGCGGATGCATGGTCTCGATGATGACCCGGGCGCCGGAGCCGATGATAACGAGACCGGCGTACATGGCGCCGCCCACGATGACGGCCCAGAACACGGAGCGACGGGCGGCCTTGATGTCCTGGGTGGTGAAAAAGCGCACCACCGTGTAGGGCAGGGCAGAAAAGCCGAAGTGCCAGGTGAAGAAGAAGCCGATCACGCCGGACCACATGGACATCAGCTTGTGGGAGGGCACCGCGTTGGCGTAGGGGGTGTTGAAGAAGTTGGGGTTGTTGGACAAAATGGCGTCGGTCAACCCGTTGAGCCCGCCGTAGTTGCCGATGACGAAGGCCGCGGCGATGACGGCGGCAACCGTCATGGTGATGCCCTGAAAGGCCGTGGAGAAGGTGGTGGCCACCATGCCGCCATAATAGATGTAGGCGAACACGACCACGGCCGACAGGATCACCGAGAAGGTGAAGTTGATCTTCAGGATGGCCAGCATGAACAGGGCCGTGCCCACGATGGACAGGATGACGTAGGCGAACCCGCCGATGATGGTGGGAATGCCAGCCGCAAGCCGCATCCACTTGGTCTCGTACCGGTCGGCGTAATAATCGGTAAAGGAGGTGGGGGCGTATTTTCTCAGCGGCGCCGCTGTCAGCAGGGTGGCGATGGGCATGCCGCCGATGATCCCCACCAGGGCCCACCAGAAGGGATAGCCGATGATGAAGATGAAGGCCGGCAGCCCCAGAAAGCTGGCCGGGCTGAAGTAGGTGGCCGCAAGGGCGCTGCCGTTGACGAAGGGGCCGACCTTTCGGCCCGCGACATAGAAATCGGAAGCGTCAAGCGAGGCCTTGCGAGAAGACCAGCCGATCCAGAAAAGAATTCCGAAGTAGATAAGCGCGCCAAGTAAGACGATCGGATTGACTCCCATGATTTCCTCCTTTAACCCTGTTTCTCAGCCACGGCGGCTTCTCGTTTTTCCTCCATGCTGAAATAGAGGAATGAAACGACGATGTTGATAATCCACAGGCCCACTATCCAGTTATAGATATAGCAGGCCGGCACTCCGAACAGCTTCATCAGGGGCAGTCCCGGTATCAACATCTCCAGGATCATGAAACCGATGCACCATCCGTACATGATGGCCATCCCGATGAAAAAGATTTTTGGCATTCCCTTGAACATGTTTTTTTCGCCTCCCTTTCAAGCCTTTCTTGCTTCCCCTATGATTAAATTATCTGCCCCACTCCCGGTTTCGGAGTTCCACGCGACGGATCTTGCCGCTGATGGTTTTGGGCAGGGCCTCGACAAATTCGATCTTCCTTGGGTATTTATAAGGCGCGGTCACCTTTTTTACATGGTCCTGAAGCTCCTTGGCCAGATCCGGGCCGCCGGCGTAGCCGGGGGCCAGGATGACAAACGCCTTGACCACCTCCCCCCGGGTCTCGTCGGGGCTGGAGACCACCGCCGACTCGGCCACCGCCGGGTGTTCTATCAGGGCGCTTTCCACCTCGAATGGGCCGATGCGGTAGCCGGAGGTGAGGATCACGTCATCGGAGCGGCCCACGAACCAGAAGTAGCCGTCCGCGTCCACATAGGCGCGATCGCCGGTTAAATAGAAATCCCCCCGATGGACCGACGCGGTGCGGTCCGGCTCCTTCCAGTACTCCTTGAAAAGCCCCACGGGCCGCTCCGGCTTTACGCGCACGGCGATGTCGCCTTCGGTGTTCGGGGGCAGGGGGTTGCCATCCTCGTCGATCACCCGCAGATCGAAGCCGGGGGCCGGCTTGCCCATGGAGCCGAAGCGCGCCTCGATGCATGGAAAGGACCCGCACAGCAGCACGGTCTCGGTCTGGCCATAGCCGTCCCGGATGGTGCAGCCCGTGGCCCGCTTCCACACCTCGATGATCTCCGGGTTCAGGGGCTCGCCGGCGCCCACGCAGTGGCGCAGGGCCGGAAACTTGAACTGGCTCAGGTCCTGGAGTACCAGCATCCGGTAGATGGTGGGGGCGCCGCACATCACCGTCACCGGGTATTTGGCCAGCAGTTGGAGGGCCTTTTTGGGGTCGAAGCGGTTGGTGTGGTGGATGAACTGGGCGGCGCCCTGGTTCCACGGCCCGAAATAGGAACTCCAGGCAGCCTTTGCCCAGCCGGTGTCCGAGATGTTCCAGTGCAGGTCCTCGGGCTTAAGGTCCAGCCAGAACCGGCCCGTCACCTGATGGCCGATGGGATAGCTCGCATGGGTGTGCAGGGCCATCTTGGGCATGCCCACCGTGCCGGAGGTGAAGTACACCAGGCAGTTGTCCTCGGCCCTTGTCCGGGCCGTTTCGAAGGCGTCCGACGCCTTGTCCACCGCGTCCGTGTAGTATATCCAGCCCTCCCGGGGCTCGGAGATCACGATCCGGGCCTGGACCGTGGGGCACCTGACGGCCACCTCGTCGAACTTGGCGGCGATCTCATGGTTGGTGATGATGGCCGACGCCTTGGCCGTGTTGGCCCGGTATTCCAGATCCTTGGAGGTGAGCTGGGTGGTGCCCGGGGCCACCAGCGCGCCCATGCGGACGCAGGCGGTGACGGCCTCCCACCACTCCATGTTCCGGGGCAGCACCACCATCACCACGTCGTTCTGGCGCACGCCGCCGGCCGAAAGCACGTTGGCCAGCTTCCGCGAGGCGGCGCAAAGCTGGGCGAAGGTGCGCTTTTCCTCATTGCCGTCGTCGTCCACCCACCACATGGCGAGCTTGTCGGGGTCCTGGGCCCACTTGTCGAGGACATCGCCGGCGAAGTTGAAGAACTCCGGCCGCTCCCAGCGGAAGTCCTTATAGGTCTGATCGTAATCGGTCATGTTTGGCGTGGTCATTTCCTGCATGCCTTGCCCTCTCTTTGTTGGGGAGGCGTTTGAGCCGCCCTTGTGAAATGGCGGACAACGCGCCTTTTAGTCAAACAAAATCGGAAGATTTTTTAAAAGCGCGGGCGCCCGCTGGTAGTGAACGAGCGCTCAGTCAAACGGGCCTATCTTATATCCTGTTTTTTGATTTTGTCAAACGATTTTTCGATTATCACAGTTACTGAATTTTTTTGGAAATAAAAACGGACCTTAATAAGTGGCGCTAAAATGTGATTACATTGCAATCACGTCAAATGGGCCAGCCATGGGACGCTGAAGGTCTTGTTGACCAGCTTCTGGAACTGGGAAACCCCCGACAGGGCGTCCTTGAGGATCATCCGCTCGCGCTTTCGCAGGCTGTAAGGATCGATGTAGTTGTCCGGGGCAAGGCCCTGGTTGGCCTTGCGCAGGTTCTCGCGGATGCGGAACATCATCAGGGTTTCAAAGCTGGCGCCGAAGAACTCGGCGTCCTCGGCGGACAGGGCCCCGCATTCGGTCAGCAGGCGCAGCCGGCCGAAGGTGGACGGCTCGCTGATGCGGTTCTTGATGGCAAAGATCCGGGCGCCGTTGACGATGTGGACCGCCCCGGCCCGCTTCAAATCGATCTGGTCCTTGTGCGGGCCGCTTTTTTCCGTGATGAAGGTGCCCATGAAGCTTATGGGCGGCTTGATCTGAAACTCGTCCCGGGTCATCATGTGCCGGGCCATGATGGCGTTTTCGAAGGCGGTGAAGATCTCCCCCCAGAACTCCTCGGCCAGGGCGGTGTTGCCCCAGATGGGCCGGTAGTCGAGCAGGATGGTGAGTATCCGGGTGTCTTCCGGATCGTAGGATCGGGTCCATCCCCGTGCCGCCTCCACCCATGCCCCCAGAGAGCGGCGCCATTTCGGGTTGGTGGCCATCACGTCGCCCGAGCATCGGACAAAGCCGCATTGGGCGTGGGCGTCCACGATCAGCTCCGAAAGGCGGGCGAACCAGGCGTCCACCGATTCCGCCTCGCCCTCGGGCGGGTCGGCGTGGATGATGGCGTTGTCCTGGTCGGTGCGCAGGGTCTGCTCGTAGCGGGCCGCGCTGCCCATGTTGATCCAGCAGTACTCCACCGGCGGCCTGCCCCGGCCCTCCATGCGCATCCGCTCCTCGCACAGGGCGATGATCCTTCGGGAGAGGCGCTCGTGCAGCTCGGACATCACGTCGAAGATCTCCCGCACCCCGGCCTGCTCGGACACCAGGGTGTTGAGGATGGCGTCCACCTCCCGGCCGATGGCCGCGAGGCTGTCTATACTGGGCCGGGACTCGATGTCCTGGGAGAGCAGCAGCGTGCCGGTGGACCGGGTGCGCACCAGATCCATCAGGGTGATCATGCCCACAAGCTCGTTTCGCTCCATCACGGCAAGGTACCTGGTCTTGCCCCGGAGCATGGTGACGATGGCCTGGCCCAGGAATGCGTCCGGCCCGATGGTGACAAGATTGCTGTTCATCACCCTTTCCACCCGGCAGTCGTCGATGGGATACATCCTTCGGGCGATGAGAAAGTGGACCAGGCTCTTTTCGGAGAGTACGCCCCGGGGCCGGTTGTCCGCGTCCACGGCCACGATGGCGCTTATGTCCCGCTCGGCCATCACCTGGGCCGCCTCGGTCACCTGATCGGTGGTCCGGCAGGTGATAACGGGGGCGGACATGATCTCGCTCACCCGCTTTCGAAACAGGGGCGATTCCATGCGGGCGAAGTTCTCGTGGGACTGCTCGGCCACGATCTCCTCGTAGAGCAGGCGCATCCGCTCGGCCAGAAGGGCATTGAAGAAGCCGGAAAACTCCGGGTGGGCGTGTATCAGCCGCTCCAGCAGGGGGCGGGGGATGACAAGGGCGGTGAGTTCCTCCCGCACCCGGGCCGAGGCCGGGTAGCGCTGCTGGGACAGCACCACGGTTTCGGCGAAGAAGTCATGGGCCCGGCGCAGGCCCACCACGCTCTCGGCGCCCCGGTCGCTGGTGACGGTGATCTCCACCAGCCCGGAAACGACGATGAACATGCAGTCCCGGCTCTGATCCCCCTGCTTGAAGACGTAGCCCCCCGGCGGATAGGACCGGGTTTGCACCTTTTCGGCCAGATCTTCGAGAACCGATTCGGGCAACAGCTCGAAGGGGTCGGATTTTAACAGCGTTTCCAGGATCTCTTGCTTTGTCATTGGCTCTGCTTTCACGGTTTGTTCCGGATATTCCCCGGCATCCGGCGGCATCTTTCAGTATCTGGATGTTCCATAATCGATTTGGAGGCGAAGATCAACTATTTATTTAAAAAGACTTGACAAGCCGAAAATCCCCATGATATTTCTCTGACTGAGCGCTCGTTCAGGTTTTTCGCGCATGGTTATTAGCGCGTGTTTTTTCATCGCCCGCTGCTTAAATCATTGCTTCAGCCGTGTTGTGCCGTGTTGCTTCCGGGAATGGAAAAATGTTGGTTCCGGGAATCGAAAATTGAGCAAAAAAAGGACGTCATGAGTCAATCGCCATGAGCCAGATGACCAGCCAGGACATCCCGACCCAGATCAAGAATCCCGACCTTGTGGAGCGCCGCCGGCGCCAGATTGTGGACGCGGCCGTGCAGTTGTTCATCGAAAAGGGCTTTCACAAGACCACGACGCGCCAGATCGCCCAGGCGGCCGGATTTTCCATCGGCTCGCTTTATGAATACGTCTCTTCAAAGGAAGACGTGCTGTTTCTGGTCTGCGAGGCCATCCACGCCGAGATCAAGCGGGGCGTGGCCGAAGCCCTGGCCCGCACCATGGAGGGGCGCGGCACGCTGGCGGAGGTGATCCGGGAGTATTTCCTGGTCTGCCACCGCATGTGCGACCATATCCTTTTAATATACCAGGAGACCCAGTCCCTGCCCCAGCAGTGGCGCAAGAAGGTGCTGGAAAACGAGATCAACATCACCGGCATCTTCGTTTCCGTGCTGGCCCGGCTGGTGGCCGCCGGAGACCTGCCCCGGATGGAGGACCGCGCCATAGATCTGGTGGCCCACGACATCACCGTGCTGGGCCACATGTGGACCTTCCGCCGGTGGTTCCTGGGCCGGCACTACAGCATCGAGGAATACATCGATCTGCAAACCGATTTCATCATGGGAAAAGCCACCGGAGCCATGGAGGAATAATCCGGTTTCATATTTAATAAGCTTACAGGAGAAGACAATGCGCGCCGAACCCCAAACCTACAAACCAAAGCATCATGTGCGGGTGATCACCGCCACCTCGCTTTTCGACGGCCATGACGCCTCCATCAACATCATGCGCCGCATCCTGCAGAGCACCGGCGCCGAGGTCATTCACCTCGGCCATAACCGCTCCGTCCATGAGATCGTGGAGGCGGCCATAGAAGAAGACGTCCACGGCATCGCCATCTCCAGCTATCAGGGCGGCCACGTGGAATACTTCAAATACATGGTGGACCTGCTCCGGGAAAAGGGCGCCGGCCATATAAAGGTGTTCGGCGGCGGCGGCGGCGTCATCGTTCCCGAGGAGATCCGGGATCTTCAGGCCTACGGCGTCACCAGGATCTATTCCCCCGAGGACGGCGCCCGCATGGG
>JAABTE010000094.1 GCA_011390035.1 Desulfobacteraceae bacterium
AAACTTCATTTCAGCCGACAAGCCGGCCGAATCAGGGGGGTTGACGCCATCTTTCTCATCGACGGCCGGCCCCGCGGCCGAAAGAATTCCGGAAAAGACCCCGGTAACCACCCGCCTGGCCAAGCGCGTCATCGCCTGCCTGGACGTTCGGGCCAACGACCGGGGAGACCTGGTGGTCACCAAGGGCGACCAGTACGATGTCCGGGAAAAGGGCGCGGTGCGCAACCTGGGCCGGCCGGTTGACCTGGCCCGGCGCTATTACGAGGAGGGGGCCGACGAGATCGCCTTCCTGAACATCACCGGCTTCCGGGATTTTCCCATGGAAGACATGCCCATGCTGGAGGTGCTGCGGCGAACCTCGGAGAATGTCTTCGTGCCGCTGACCATCGGCGGCGGCATCCGGTCCTTTACGGACAGGAACGGCCGCCACTACTCCGCCCTCGAGGTGGCCGCCGAATACTTCCGGTCCGGGGCAGACAAGATCTCCATCGGCTCCGACGCCGTGCGCGTCGTCTCCGACTACCTGGCCACCGGCCGCAAGACCGGAACCAGCGCCATTGAGACCATATCGCGGGTGTACGGCAGCCAGGCGGTGGTGATCTCCATCGATCCCAGGCGGGTTTACGTCAATGATCCGTCGGAGACCGATCATCCGGTAATCGAGCTGGACGCGCCGGGGCCAGGGGGCCGGCGCTACTGCTGGTATCAATGCACCGTCTCCGGCGGCCGGGAGGGCAGCGACGTGGACGCCGTGACCCTGGCCCGGGCCTGCCAGGACCTGGGGGCCGGCGAGATCCTGCTCAACTGCATCGACCGGGACGGCACCAATTCGGGCTTCGACATCGCCCTCATCAACGCCGTCAAGTCGGCCGTCACCATCCCGGTGATCGCCTCCAGCGGGGCCGGATGCCCCGATCATTTCCTTGAGGTCTTCACGAAAACGGCCGCGGAGTCGGCCCTGGCCGCGGGCATCTTCCACCGCCGGGAGGTGCCCATCGCATCGGTTAAGCAACACTTGGCGGGCCGGGTGGAAATCCGGCCCTGAAATCATTTCTGTCAGCCCGCGGGAGAGAATCATGGGAATTCGTTCAAAGCTTACGTTCAATGCATTGGTTGCCGCCGTCTGCCTGCTGGCCATCGGCGCCGTCGGGTATTTCTTCACGGACCGGGTGGCCACGCTGTCGCTCAACCTTTTTAGCAAACAGGCGCTTCCCATCATCCGCGCCAGCGAGGTGCAGAAGGCGGCCCGGGAATACCTGATCCACGCCATCGTGGAGGTGTCCGGCGCCGGTGACGATCAGATGCTCGACGGCCGGGTGACGGAAAAAAAGACCGTCCTCACCGACCGGCTGGCGGCCTATCGGGATATCTTCGGCCAGATGGAGCGCGCCGCCGACGGCGCCGACGCCAGGGGGCTGTCGGAGTTCAACCGGAACTGGGAATCGTTTGAGCGCATTGCCCAGGCCGCGGTAACCGGCAGAAGCGGCGAACAGGCCCTTACCCGGTTCATCCGGGAGGCAAAGCCGCTTTTCGATCAGGCCATGGCGGCCCTTCAGGAAAACATCGATCGGCACAAGGAAGGGATGTCCGCCTATCGCGATGAGGCCCTGTCCGCCCGAAAGAGCGCCAGCATCTGGATCATCGGGCTCACCCTGGCGGCCATGCTGCTAGCCTTCATGGGCGGCATGTGGATACTGAGGGCCGTGGCCCGGCCCCTCAACTCGGTGATCATGGGCCTGACCGCCTCGTCCAGGCGGGTGGAGACCGCCTCCCGCCAGGTCTCGGAGGCCAGCAAGACCCTGGCCGACGGCTCCGCCCAGCAGGCCGCGGCTGTGGAGGAGACCTCCTCGGCCCTGGAGGAGATCTCCTCGATGATCCGCCAGAACTCGGACAACGCCAACGCGGCGGACCGGCTGATGAAGGAGGTCAACGCCATCGTGGAGCGGGCCAACGGCTCCATGAACGAGCTGACCGCCTCCATGAACAGGATCACAAAGGCCAGCGAGGAGACCTTCAAGATCAACAAGACCATCGACGAGATCGCCTTCCAGACCAATCTTCTGGCCCTGAACGCGGCGGTGGAGGCGGCCCGGGCCGGCGAGGCGGGGGCCGGGTTCGCCGTGGTGGCCGAGGAGGTGCGCAACCTTGCCATGCGGTCCGTGGACGCGGCCAAGAACACCGCCAAGCTGATCCAGGACACGGTGAGCCAGATCAAGGAGGGCAGCGCCCTTGTTGAAAAGACCAACGGCGACTTCAATGACGTGACCGAAAACTCCCGCAAGGTGGGCGAGCTGATCGGCGAAATCGCCGCCGCCTCCGACGATCAGGCCCGGGGCATCGAGCAGGTGAACGGCGCCGTGTCGGACATGGACAAGGTGATCCAGTCCAACACGGCCAACGCGGAGGAGACAGCCAGCGCCTCCGAGGAGATGCGCGAGCAGGCCGAGGATCTTCAGGACCTGGTCCAGGCCCTGGCGGCGGTGGTCAAGGGCGGCCGGCGGGAGGATCACCAAACGCTGAAATCTGATGACGAATACGGCGTTTCCGATGACGGCGGGGAAGGATATGGCCCCCAGGTTCGCTATGATTACGAGCAGATCGAAGCCTACGAGACGGACGCGGACGCAGACGACGACTGGCGCCGCCGCGCCCCGGCCCGGAACGATCGATCCGGAAAGGGACGGACCGCCTTTCAGCCGCCGGCGAAAACCGAAAAGGGCCGCGCCGTCAGCCCGGATCAGGTGATCCCGCTGGACGACAGCGATTTCGAGGATTTCTGATGCGCTCGCGCCCCTGATTACAGAGCTTTAGATCCGGCCCGCCCGCCAGGGCGGGCCGGATTCCCCCATGCCCCCCTCAAAAACGCCTCAAATGCCAACGCCTTTACATTCCAGTGGGATGCATTACGTTATCCTTGTCAGCAAATGTCGGGCCGCAACGCGCCGACTGCTGTAATCCTTTAAACATAAGAGGTGAATCAATGACGACTGATAGCGCCCACAGGAGCGTATCCGATAATTTAGCGTCCAAAGACCCTAAACACATTGATATTCCAAAAAATCTTCCCATCCTGCCCCTGCGCAACACCGTGGCGTTTCCCCACGCGGTGCTGCCCCTGTCCGTGGGCATTCCACGATCGGTGAAGCTGATCGAGGAGGCCATGCGGGGGGATCGGATCATCGGCCTTGTGAGCATGAAGGATCCGTCCGTTCAGGAGCCCAATCCGGACCAGGTGTACGAGACCGGCACGGTTGCCCGCATCGAGCGGGTGATGCGCGCCTCGGACAACTCCCTTCAGGTGGTGATTCAGGGTCTGAGCCGGTTCAAGGTCGATTACTGGCTGGGCGATTCGCCCTACCTGATCGCCCGGGTGAGGCAAACCCCCGATGTTCACACACGGGACGTGGAAAGTGACGCCCTCCAGCGCACCGTTCGGGAGCTGGCCATGGAGGTGATCAAGCTGGCGCCGGACCTGCCCAACGACGCCGGGGATTTTCTGAACCATGTGAAGGACCCTCGCTACCTGGTCTATCTGATCGCCGGCAACCTGCGGCTGAAGGTGGCCGAGGGCCAGCAGATCCTGGAGGCCGACACCATCAAGGAGAAGATGCGGACCCTGATCACCCTGCTGTCCAGGGAAAAGGAGGTCCTGTCTCTGGGCCACAAGATCCAGACCGAGGCCAGGGGCGAGATGGACAAGGCCCAGCGGGAATACTACCTGCGCCAGCAGCTCAAGGCGATTCAAAAGGAGCTGGGCGAGGAGAGTCAGGAGGCATCCGAGGCCGACGAATATCGCGAAAAGCTGGAAAAGGCCAATCTGCCCGAGGAGGCGGCCCGGGAGGCCGAGCGGGAGCTGAAGCGCTTTTCCGCCATGAACCCCCACGCGCCGGAACACTCGGTGATCAAAACCTACATGGACTGGCTGCTGGACCTGCCCTGGCATGAAGCCAGCGAGGACTGCACCGACATCGGCCACGCCCGGGCCATCCTGGACGAGGACCATTACGACCTCACCGACGTGAAGGAGCGGCTCATCGAGTACCTGGCGGTGCGAAACCTGATCCAGGAGCGCAGGGCCCGCAAGCCGGAGGCGGCGCCGGAGGGCTTGGCATGCCCTGCCGATGCGGATGGGATCGGATATGCGTCGGACGCGCCGGCGCCGCGCGGCTCCGAAGGCGCCCTCGGCGACGCGGACAGGCGGAAGCCCTCGGGAAAGAAACGGCCCCGGGTCGGCAAAACCCCCGACGCAGCCGGCGTGATCCTGTGTTTTGCCGGCCCTCCGGGCGTGGGAAAGACCAGCCTGGGCCAGAGCATCGCCCGGGCCCTGGGCCGCGAGTTCACCCGGATGAGCCTTGGCGGCATGCGCGACGAGGCCGAGATCCGGGGCCATCGCCGAACCTACATCGGTGCCATGCCCGGCCGGATCATCCAGGCCATCAAGCGTGCCGGCACCCGCAACCCGGTCTTCATGCTGGACGAGGTGGACAAGATCGGATCGGACTGGCGGGGGGACCCGAGCAGCGCCCTTCTGGAGGTACTCGACCCGTCCCAGAACCACGCCTTCCGGGACCACTACCTGGACGTGGATTTCGACCTGAGCCAGGTGATGTTCATCACCACCGCCAACCACCTGGAGACCATCCCGGCCCCCCTTCGGGACCGGATGGAGGTGATCCAGCTCGACGGCTACACCGAGTATGAGAAGGTGCGCATCGCCCAGCAGCACCTGGTGCCCCGCCAGGTGGCGGCCAACGGCCTGAGGGATGACGAGATCTCATTCACCGAGGAGGCTGTCCGAAAGATCGTTCAGGACTACACCCGGGAGGCGGGGGTGCGGAACCTGGAGCGCCAGATCGGCGCCGTGTGCCGAAAGAGCGCCGTGCGCATCGTCAGCAACGCCCTGCGAACGGCCACCATCACGCCGGAGCTGGTGCGGACGTACCTGAAGAAGGAAAAGTTCGAGTCCGAGCTGTCCGAGGCCATCGAAACTCCGGGCATCGCAACGGGCCTGGCCGTGACCAGCACGGGCGGCGAGATCCTGTTCATCGAGGCCACCCGCATGAAGGGCAAGGGCGGTTTGACCCTCACCGGCCAGCTCGGGGACGTGATGCGCGAGAGCGCCCATATCGCCCTGAGCTATGTGCGCTCCAAGTCCACGAGCCTGGGGGTTGATCCGGAAATCTTCGGAGCCTCGGACATCCACCTGCATGTGCCGGCCGGCGCCATTCCCAAGGACGGCCCCTCCGCGGGCGTTGCCATGGTGATGGCCACAGCCGGCCTTTTCAGCGGCAAGCCGGTGCGGGGCGACGTGGGCATGACCGGCGAGGTGACCCTGCGCGGCCGGGTGCTGCCCGTGGGCGGCATCAAGATGAAGGTGCTGGCCGGCCACCGGGCCGGGCTGCGCACCATCATCCTGCCCCGGCGCAATGAAAAGGACCTGGACGACCTGCCCCAGGAGGTGCGCGACAGCATGCGCTTTGTTCTGGTGGACCGGATCGACGAGGCCCTGCACGTTGCCCTGCGCCCCGCCGACGAGGCGGAGCCGGCGGAACCGGTTCCAGCAGTCGTAAACGGGTGAATGAAATCCGTCCTCAATCCACAATAATCTCATAACCAGAGTTCCCGAGGGCGCCGGCTATATCCGCGATATGGCCGGCGCTCCGGGTCTCAAGCTCCAGTTCCACGGCCGTGGCGTAAAGGTCCATTCCCTTCACGTTGCGGTCGTGGTATATGTGCAGCACGTTCGCGCCGGCCCTGGCCACCTCGGCCAGCAGGCCGGCCAGCGAGCCGGGGGTGTCGCTCAGACGGACATGGACCCGCATCAGCCGCCCGTTTTTAAGCAATCCCTTGCTGAGAATCCGCCCCAGAAGCGGGCTGTCAACATTGCCGCCGCTGATCACCAGCACGGTGGTAGTCCCGCTGTTCCCCGCCTTTACGGCGCCGCCCAAAAGCGCCGCAAGGGGGGCCGCTCCCGCCCCTTCCGCCATCACCTTTTTCCGTTCCAGCAGCATCAGGATGGCCGAGGCGATCTGCTCCTCGTCCACCAGCGCCACTTCATCCACCAGTTTTCGAATGATCTCGAAGGTGATCTCCCCCACCTGCTTTACGCTGATGCCGTCTGCGATGGAGGTTCGCGCCGGCACCCCCACGCGCCGCCCGGCCCGGAGGGATTCCAGCGCCGACGGGCAGACGGCCGCCTGAACGCCAATGACCTGAACATCCCGCCGGATGGATTTGGCCGCGGTGGCGATGCCCGAGATGAGCCCGCCGCCGCCGATGGGCGCGATGATCCGGTCCGTTTCCGGCAGGTCCGCCATTATCTCAAGGCCGATGGTTCCCTGGCCGGCGATGATGTCTTCATCGTCGAAGGGATGGATGAAGGCCCGGCCGGCCCGGCTGATACGCCGGGCCTCGTCCAGCGTCTCGTCCATGTTCCCGCCGAAGAGGATCACCTCGCCGCCGTAGGCCCGGGTGGCCTCCTGCTTGGAGATGGAGGCCCATTCCGGCATCACGATGGTCGCGGGCAGTCCCGCCCCGGCCGCCGCCAGCGCCACCCCCTGGGCATGGTTGCCCGCGGAGGCGGCCACCACCCCGGCCGCCGGGATCTGCCCGGCCCGCTTGAGCAACTTATAGGTGGCCCCCCGGATCTTGAAGGAGCCGGTCTTCTGAAGGTTTTCCAGCTTGAGAAACACCCGCCCGCCGAACATCCGGCCGAGGGTGGGGGAATGGACCATGGGGGTGCGGATCACCCGCTCTCCCATGGCGCGCGCGGCGGCGCGGATCTCGTCCGGCGCGATGATGGATGCCATGGATGCCTCCTTGGGATGAGTAAAATTCGGCGCCCGCCACGGGCGCGGCCGGCGCGGCCCGGCGGGATCAGGCTATCGGGATTCGGGGCGGATGTCAACTCGCTTCACTGAATATGAAACCACATTTGACATTGTTCCCCACCCCCGTTTCGTGTATAGTAAAGCCCGAAAAAGCGTCAAACCCCAGAGGCGCTCGCTAGCGGCGCCGCGTCAAGGAGACGGCATGCAGAAGGTCAACATAGCGGAAAAATTTCGGGTTTTCGACAAATACTGGCAGTCGAAGGTGGTGTCCGAATTCAACGGCCAGCACGTGAAGCTGGCCAAGATGAAGGGCGAGTTCGAATGGCACCGGCACAAGTCCGAGGATGAGTTTTACCTGATGCTCAAGGGCCAGTTGATCATCCAGATGCGGGACCGGGAGGTGGTACTCGGCGAGGGGGACCTGTTCGTGGTGCCTTCGGACCGGGATCATCGGATCATCGCCCGGGAGGATGTCCACCTGCTGATGATCGACCCGCGCTCCACCGCCCATTCGGATGCATCGGCGGGCGTCCCCGATTCGGAGCCGGCCGAGGGAGCGGCAGCGCCGGCCAGTGGAGCGGCCCCGCCGATGCCCACGCCATGACGGCGCCGCCGGAAAAAGCGGCGCCGTCCAACCCTGCCGCCGCCGTTGGCCCGGCCGCCTTCGTCCGAATGACGGCGCCTGCGGAAAAAGCGGCGCCTTCCAACGGAAAAAAAACGGTGACCATTTACACGGACGGCGGATGCCTGGGAAATCCCGGCCCGGGGGGCTACGGCGTGGTGCTGATCAGCGGCCCGCGCCGCCGGGAGCTGTCCGGCGGGTTTCGGAAAACCACCAACAACCGGATGGAGCTGCTGGCCTGCGTAGAGGCGCTCTCCGCCCTGAAATTCCCGTGCCGGGCAAGCCTGCGCAGCGACTCGCAATATGTGGTCAACGGCATCGAAAAGGGCTGGGCCAGGCGCTGGCGGAGCAGGGGATGGCGCCGCAACAAGACAGACATGGCCGAAAACATCGACCTGTGGGCGCGCCTGCTGGATCTTTGCGATGTCCATGACGTGACCTTTCAATGGGTGCGGGGCCACGCCGGCGACCCGGAAAACGAGCGGTGCGACCGGCTGGCCAACGCGGCTTCCGCCGGGGCGGACCTTCGGCCGGACACGCCCTATGAAACAAACCGCACACGGGTGCCGCCGGAAGCGCCGGATTTCCCCGGGGCCACCGGCGAGGCGATCTTTTCATGAGCCGGGAGACCTTTTCATGAGCCGGACCCCCCTTGCCGAGACCCATATGGTCCAGGCGCCCCTTGCCATCCACCGGATACTGGCGCGGGACCTGCCGGACCTGTGGTTTCAGGCTGTCCACGACATCCTGGACCATGGCCGGCGCTTCCGGATCGACCGGGGCTC
>JAABTE010000095.1 GCA_011390035.1 Desulfobacteraceae bacterium
GCTCCTACGCGGGCCAGACCCGGCTGGAATACGACTATTTCACCGGCCACGCCCGCCATCCGGGAACCCGGCCCCTGCTGCCGGACATCCCGCCGGCCTGCGGCATTCCCAACCCGGTTGAAAACGACTATATTTACGGCGGCCCCGGCTACGAGCGCGGCTATGTGGAATATCTGATGACCCCGGAAAAGGCGCCGGGAGAATCCTACACCTACGGCGAGCGGCTCACCCGGGAGCCGATCACGGGCCAACTGGAA
>JAABTE010000096.1 GCA_011390035.1 Desulfobacteraceae bacterium
CGGGTTATCTTGCCGCCGGCGCCATGGCCCGGCTCATCGCCGTGCTTCGGGAGGGCGCGTCGCTGGCGGATGGCGTCACCGACATGATGACGGCCCTTTCCCGCCACCCGGATCATGGCGAGTGCCTGGCGGCGCTCCGATCAGCCATGGACCTGTGGCGCTCCGCCCCGCCATGCGCCGAGACGGTGACCCGACTCGGAGGGGGATGGATCGCCGAAGAGGCCCTGGCCATCGGCGTCTACTGCGCCCTGGCCGCGGAGGGCGATTTTGAAAAAGGACTGGTTCTGGCCGTCAATCACGGCGGCGATTCCGACAGCACGGGGGCCATCGCCGGCAATATCATGGGGCTGATGCTGGGCGAGGCCGCCATTCCGGCAAAATTTCTGGATCCACTGGAGTTGCGGGATCTGATCTCGGAGATAGCCGCCGATCTGTTTGGAATGCGCCGGGTTGAAATGGCCCGGGTTGAAATCGGCCGGGTTGGAATGGGCCGGGAGGATTGAAGCGCCCCGGGCCGGATCACAATCGCCCCCAAACGCCAAACGCCGCTTTCGGCCTGAGCCCCGTGAACCTGAGACCCGTGAACCTGAGACCCGTGAAGCCGAACCGGAATGATCGAATATGGGCATCAGAAAGGAAGATTGCATGGAACTTGCCGAACAAATCCTCGCGCTTGCGAAAAAATACGAGCAACACACCGCCGCCAACCTGTCGGAGCTGATCCGCATCCCCTCCGTCAGCCTGAACGAGGGCGCAGCGGCCCTGGCTTTAAAACGCCAGCTCGAGGCCGCCGGCGTTGACGCGGTGGAAATCGACGGCCTGGGCAACGTCATCGGCCGGATGGGCAAAGGCCCCCGCTCCCTGGCCTTCGACGCCCACCTTGACACGGTGGACGTGGGCAACCCCGGCAACTGGTCCTTTGATCCCTTTTCCGGCGAAATCCGGGACGGCCACGTCCTGGGCCGGGGCGCGGCGGACCAGAAGGGGGGCGCGGCCGCCTTTGTAACCGCCGCCCGGATCTTAAAGGAGCTGGGCTTCGGCCGGGACCTGACGCTCTATTTTGTCGGCAGCGTCATCGAGGAGGACTGCGACGGCCTCTGCTGGAAATACATCGTGGAGGAGAGCGGCCTTCGGCCCGATCTGGTGATCTGCACCGAGCCCACGGACGGCAACATCACCCGGGGCCAGCGGGGCCGCATGGAGATGGCCGTCACCTTCCGGGGCGTCTCCTGCCACGGGTCGGCGCCCGAGCGGGGGCAAAACGCCATCTTCATGGCGGCCGAGGCATGCCTGGGCATCCGGGCCCTCAACGAGCGACTGGCAAACGACGCTTTTCTCGGCAAGGGCACCGCGACCGTAACCGATTTCTCGTCCGCCGGCCCCTCCCTGTGCGCCGTGGCGGACCATGCCCGCCTCCACATCGACCGACGCCTCACCTGGGGGGAGACGAAGGAATCCGCCGTGGCGGAAATAGAGGCCATCGTGGCCGACATGCCCGCCACCGTGGAGGTGCTGGAATATGCCGAGACCGCCTACACCGGCCTGCGCTACGGCATGGAAAAATACTACCCCACCTGGAAGATACCCGAGGACCACCCGGCCATCGCCACAGGTGTTGCCGCCTACGCCGAGCTGTTCGGCCGGAAGCCGAGGGTGGACCGCTGGACCTTTTCCACCAACGGCGTCACCATCAACGGGCTTTACGGCATTCCGGTTATCGGCTTCGGCCCCGGCGCCGAGGCCCAGGCCCACGCGCCGGACGAAAAGGTTCCCGTGGCCGACCTGGTGACGGCGTCGGCCTTCTACGCCATGTACGCCTGCCGCATGCAAGCGCCCCGGCCCGGCGGGCCCTAAAACAAGCAAGACCAGAC
This sequence comes from Desulfobacteraceae bacterium, assembly GCA_011390035.1. Lineage (GTDB taxonomy): Bacteria > Desulfobacterota > Desulfobacteria > Desulfobacterales > JAABSP01 > JAABTE01. Next base: position 1,872 of record JAABTE010000096.1, read on the forward strand.
CAGACCAGACCAGACGAAAGCAAGCGCCCCCCGGCGGGACGCAAAAGAACAAACAAGACGACCACACCCAAAGGAACACAGATGACGGACATTCAATCGCTGATCGACGCCATTGCCGCCATTTCCGAAAGCGGATACGAACGGGATTTCCTGCTCACCTGGGATAAATCCATGGCGCAACTGGAAAAGGTGGTCCTGACCGCCCAGGCCTTAAAGGCCATGCGGGAGGCCAACATCTCGTGCCGGTGCTTCGACTCGGGGCTGGCGGTTTCCAACTTCCGGGACAATTCCACCCGGACCCGCTTTTCCTTCGCCATGGCGTCAAACCTGCTGGGCCTTGCCCTTTCGGACCTGGACGAGGGCAAGTCCCAGATCGCCCACGGCGAGACGACGCGGGAGACGGCCAACATGATCTCGTTTTTCACCGAGGCGGTGGGCATCCGGGACGATATCTTTTTGGGGGCGGGCCATGCCTACATGAAGGAGGTGGCCGAGGCCCTGGCCGACGGACATCGGGAGGGGGTGCTGGCCCAGCGGCCGGCGGTGATCAACCTGCAATGCGACCTGGACCACCCCACCCAGTCCCTGGCGGATCTGCTGCACCTGATTCATCATTTCAAATCGGTCAAGGCGCTGGCGGGAAAGAAGATCGCCATGTCCTGGGCTTATTCTCCCAGCTACGGCAAGCCCCTGTCCGTGCCCCAGGGGATCATCGGGCTGATGACGCGCTTTGGCATGTCGGTGACGCTGGCCCATCCGCCGGGGTATCAACTGGTGCCGGAGATCGTCTCCATGGCCGAGCGCGGCGCGGCGGAAAGCGGGGGAAATTTCGAGGTGGTCCACGACATGGACGCCGCCTTCGCTGGCGCGGACGTGGTCTATCCCAAAAGCTGGGCGCCCTACGCCGTGATGGAGGAGCGAACCCGGCTGCTCAGGAACGACGACTCCGCCGCGCTGGCGGACCTGGAAAAGCGCTGCCTTGAAAAAAACGCCGAATTCCGGAGCTGGGAATGCACCGCCGACCGCATGGCCCGGACCCGCAACGGCTCGGCCCTTTACATGCACTGCCTGCCCGCGGACATCTCGGGCGTTTCCTGCCAAAGCGGCGAGGTGGAAGCGTCGGTATTCGAGCGCTATCGCATCGCAACCTATCGGCAGGCCGGCTTCAAGCCCTATGTAATCGCCGCCATGATCCTGAACGCCCGCTTCCCGGACCCGGCCGCCACGCTGCGAAAGCTGGCAAGCCGCGCCACCCCCCGGCGCCTGAGCTGACACTCCGTCTCATCAAAGCCGCACCCTGGCCATGGCGTGGGCATCGACATAATGCCCATCCCTGAAGGCATACCCCCAGAAGGTGCCCTCGATCACGAAGCCGAACTTCTCATACAGCCGGATGGCCGGCTCGTTATCGGTATAAACGTGCAGCTCCAGGCGCTTTAAATCCAGCCACTTGTCGGCCATCTCCACGGCGGCTCCAACAAGGGCGGTGCCCACGCCCTTGTTGGCCCAGTCATCCCGAACCGCCATGCCCATCCGAGCGGCATGGCGCCTGCGGAGGGTGGCCGGATGCGTCTTCATACTCAGGTGGCCCACCAGATCGGATTCCACAAGCGCCACCAGCAGATAAAGCCCGTCCTCCGGGCTGGACAGCTTTTTCCGCAGGCTTTCCATGGAAGGATAGGGCAACTGCAATGTGCCGCGAATAACCCCGGATGAGGCGTTGATGCCGTGAATGGCCTCGCAATCACCGGGCTCTGCGTGTCTGATTGAAATTTTCATCCCGTTGCGCGTCCCGCTTTTCGTTTAATGGAGCGATCCGATCCTCGGCGATGGGTGTAACAGCCGCAATGGCCGTAACCACTGCAATGACCGCAACCGCTACAATGGCCATCACCACATCGACGCCTGCCGTTCATTCATAACAGCACTCGCCATTGTTTTCAACCCCTTCCTCGCGGACCGGAAATAATGGCCGCGCCCGCACAATCGATGATTGTGGTTTTCCTGTTGAAATGGTATGGTTTTTTCATGAATGACACGATTTTATCGGATTTATCGGATTTGTCGAATTTATCGGATTTGTCGGGGCTGAAGGAGTCGCCCTTCTTCGCCTTCTTCGAGGATGGGGAGCTGGAGGAAATCCTCTCCTTCGCCGAAAAGCAACGCTATGATTTCGGCGACTTCATCGTCCGGGAGGGCGAGGAGGCATCGGCCTTTTATTTTTTGGTGTCCGGCCGGGTGAAGGTGATCAAGCAGTACGGCGGCACCGAAACCACCCTGGCCACCATCGAAAAGGGCAACCATTTCGGCGAAAAATGCCTCATCGAGGCGGCCGTGCGGTTCGCCTCGGTGATCGCCGCAGCAGACAGCGCGGTGATCCGCTTTCCAAAGGACCGGTTCAGAGCTTACATCGCCGCCCGGCCCCGGGTGAAAGAATACATCGAGCAGTACCTGCGGGACATCGGCCTGATCAACCTGATCCGGCTCACCACCGGGTTCGGCACCCGGATTCCGTTAAAGCAGTTCAAGACCCTGATCCAGTCCCTCGAGCGGGAGAGCCACGCCCCGGGCGAGATCATCTTCCGGGAAGGAACCCCCGGCGACCGGTTCTACATCATTCAGGAGGGCATCTGCGAGGTACTCAAGAAGAACGCCGGCGGCGAGCAGATCCCCCTTATCAAGCTGGAAAAGGGAAAATTTTTCGGCGAAAAGGCCCTCATCGAGGAAAAGAACCGGGCCGCCACGGTGCGGGCCCTGACGGACTGCCGGCTGCTCTCCCTGTCCAGGGAGCGATTCCTTCAGCTCTATCGGCTGGCGCCGGCCGTCACCCAGGTCTTCGAAGACAAGCTCAGGGAGTACCGGCGCTACAACGCCCATGTACTCAACGCCAAGCGGCCCAAGATCGATGACGCCATCTCCAGCCAGGCGGTGGACATCGAAAAGCTGGTGACGACGGGAAAGGCCGCGGCCCCCCCCTTGTCCGACGCCGTGGCCGGGTTCGAATCGTCCGGGCCGCCCATCCGCAGCTTTCCCATGATCCACCAGCACACCATCACCGACTGCGGGGCGGCCTGCCTGGCCATGATCTGCCGCCATTACGGCAAGTTCGTGGGGCTGGGGCACCTGCGGGACATGAGCAACATCACCCTGGACGGGGCCTCCATGCGCTCGCTGGCCGAGGCGGCGGGCAAGCTGGGGCTGGCCGGCCAGGCCGTTCGCATGAACATGGCCTCCCTGGCCCGTAGCCGGCTGCCGGCCATCTGCCACTGGGGCGGATACCACTGGGTGGCGGTGTATCGGGTGACCGAGCGGCACGTTTACATGGCCGACCCGGCGGCGGGCCGGGTGCGCCATTCCCATGCGGACTTCATGGGCCAGTTCAGCGGCAACGCCCTGCTGCTCCGGCCCACCGACGCCTTTACCACCGAGCCGGTGGGGGCCACCACCCTGGCCCAACTGCCGCCGCTGCTGTTCGCCCATCGCCGAACCATCGCCGGCATCCTCGCATGCGCGCTGGCCCTGTCGCTGATGGGGCTGGCAACGCCCCTTTTCACCCAGTTGATCATCGACCGGGTGCTGGGGGAGCGCAACCTGTCCCTGCTGCGGGTGATGATGACCGGCATGGTCGTTCTGTTCGTGTTTCAGACCCTGCTGAACATCATCAAGTCCCAACTCACCTTCCGGGCCGCCGCCCGCATAGATCTGCAACTTTTCGGGGATCTGTTCGATCACCTGTTCCGGCTGCCCCTTCTGTTTTTCAAAACCCGGCGGACCCGGGACCTGGCGGCGCTCTTCAACGAAAACCGGCGCCTCCAGTCCTTTCTCACGGGAAACGCCGTGAACCTGAGCATCGATCTTTTCAGCATGACGCTCTACCTGGGGGCCATGTGCCTGTACAGCCTCCGGCTCACCGGGATTTTCCTGGGATTTGTCGCCTTCACCCTGCTGATCACCGCCTGGATGGCGCCCCGGGCGCGGCGGCTTGGCCAGGAACTGGACCGGGAGACGGCCCGCCAGTCCCTTCACCTGGCCGAAACTTTGACCGGCATGGAAACCTTAAAAGCCACCGCCGCGGAGGCCCACCGCCGCCGGCTCTGGCGAGACGCGCATGAGCGGCTTATCCGATTGCGCTACCGCCATTTCCAATGGGAAACCGCCATGAAGACCACCATCCGGAGCCTGGGCTTCGGGGCCACCGCCCTGATCCTGTATGTGGGCGCCCTGCAGGTGGTGGCGGGCCGTATGACGCCGGGCCAGTTGATGGCCTTCGTGGGCGTGGCCGCGGCGGTGATGTTTCCCATGACCGCCCTGCTCGGCTTCTGGGACGAGATCCAGTCTGCGCGGGGCCGGCTGGATCGGCTGGGGGACGTTTACAACGCCACGCCGGAACCGGAGGGTGATCCGGATTCAAATAACGAGACGGGGCTGAAAGGCTATCCGGATTCAAAGGTCAAGACGGGGCCAACAGGCGAGACGGATTCAAAGGGCGCTGCGGAGCCGAAAGGCTATCCGGATTCAAAGCTCAAGACGGGGCCAACGGGCCAACCGGATTCAAAGGTCGAGACGGCGCCCGACGGGGCGCCCGCGGCCGCGCTCACGGACATGCGGGGGCTGGTGACCTTCGAAAACGTCTCCTTCCGCTACGGCAGCGGCGACGCGCCGCCCATTTTAAGGGACATCGGCTTTACCGCCTATCCGGGCTGGAAGGTGGCGGTGGTGGGCCGGGCCGGGTCCGGCAAGACGACCCTGGTCCGGATGATCAACGGGCTGCTGCGGCCGGAATCGGGAACGGTCCGCATCGACGGCATCGACATCCGCCGGCTGGCGCCCCGGAAGCTGCGCGAACGCATCGGCATGGCCGCCCAGGATGGGTTCATCTTCTCCGGCACGATTTATGAGAACATCGCCCTGGGCCGGCCGGCCGTGACCCTGGAAAAGGCCATGAGCGCGGCCGCCTGGGCCGAGGCCCACGATTTTGTGATGCAATTTCCGGTCGGATATCATACAATCATCGGAGAGGGCGGCCTCCCGCTCACCATCGGCCAGCGGCAGCGGATCTGCATCGCCCGGCAGCTCGCGGGGGATCCTGCGATGCTGATCATCGACGCGGCCACCGACGCCCTGGACATCGAGACGGAAAAGGCGCTGCACGCCCGCCTGGGCCGGATCATGCGGGGCGGCACCCTCTTTGTGGTGGCCCACCGGCCCGCCGTGGCGGCGGACGCGGACCTGATCCTGGCGCTGGAAAACGGGGCCATTGTGGAGCAGGGGCGGCACCATGAGCTGATGGATCGGCAGGGGCTGTACTATTATCTGAATCTCTCCCGGATGGAGATCAACTGAAAGGAACGGCATGCGCGCATTGGCCACCGTCGGCGAAGCGAGGCTGACGGAGACGGATCTGATAAAATACCTGAAACTGTCCGGCAAGATGGCGCCCCTGATCGACGAGCTGTCCGTCGGTCAGATTGCCCGGAACTGGTTTTCAGGGCAGAACCTGCGGATCTCCACGGAGGACCTTCAAGCGGCCTGCGACCGGTACCGGGAGCGGCTGGGGCTCCACGAGGCCGCCGGCACCCGCAACTGGCTCCAGAACATGGGCGTTGCGGTGGACGATTTCGAGACGCATATGGAAACCCAGTTGATGGTGGAGCGCGTCCGCCAGACGGTGGCGTCTCCGGAAAAGGTGGCCGCCTATTTCGAAAAGCATCGCAAGGAGCTGGACCGCTTCATCGTCAGTCACATCGTACTGGCCGAGGCGGGCCGGGCCTCCGTGATCAAGTCGGACATTGAGGAGGAGGGGCTGGATTTCGGCGAGCTGGCCCGGGCCCATTCCCTCAACGCCCTGACCCGGCCCATGGGCGGCTTTATCGGCCCCGTATCCAGAAAAGAGCTGGAAAAGATGCTGGAGACCGCCGTGGGCGATCCGGCCCCCGGCGATCTGATCGGGCCGCTGAAGACGGGCAAGTTATACCAGATCATCCAAATCGACCAGATTCTTCCGGCGGATCGGCTCAATGACGAGCTTTACGCCGACATTTCAGAAACCCTGTTTCAAAATTGGATCGCCGAATGGAAGTGACCCATTTGCCACGTCCCGGGCGGGAAAGGAGGCGGTGATGGCCAGAATCGTGATCAGGGATCTGCCGCGGCGCGAGGAGATCAGCCAGGAAGAGATGTGCGATCTGCGGGGCGGCGGCGCCCCCTGTCTCGGCTATATCGGCCCCGCCGATTCCGGCGGCGCCGGACGGACGGATCGGGTGGACAATCCGGCCATCCGGGCCATTCGGGACGAATACCTGCGCGCCCTTAAGATGATGATCAACATGGATTGACCGGGAACGACCCGGGAAATTACCGGGAACTGACAGGGAACTGACAGGCAACTGACAGGCAACGACCCGGGCCTGACGGGAGAAGGACCGAAGCGCGCCGGCCGCCGGCGCGTCAGTACATCAGTTCCGGCAGGTATAGCACCACCTGGGGAAAGGCCATCAACAGCGCGATGCCGGCCATTATGGCCAGCAGGAACGGGAAAATCCCCTTGAAGATCTCCTCCAGGGACACGCCGTTTTCCAC
>JAABTE010000097.1 GCA_011390035.1 Desulfobacteraceae bacterium
GGCCACCCCATCCTCGTGAAAATAGCCGTCGCAACAGGTGGTGGTGCCGGAAAGGATCATTTCGGCGCAGGCCAGCAGCGCCCCCGCCCGGACAGTTTCCGGATTGATATGGGCCCGCTCGGCCGGAAAGATGTGATCGTTGAGCCAGGTCATCAGGGGCAGATCGTCGGCAAGGCCCCGGAACAGGGTCATGGGCAGGTGAGTATGAGCGTTGATCAGGCCCGGCATGACAATGCAGCCGGCGGCGTCAATCACGGTTTTCGCCTGCGGCCTTCCCGGCAGGGCATGGGTGGTTTTCGCCGGCGGCATCGGCTCGATGGCTATGATGCGGCCATCCCGGATGCCCAGCCAGCCCGCCGGCAGGATTTCCCTCCGGCGGTTCATCGTTGCCATCATCCCGTTTTCGATGATCAGATCAAAATCCATGCGCCCTCAAATCATACCCGAACAGGGCTGTCAAGCAAAAATCCCGCGACCCTTCAACAGGTCGCGGGATTTGATCGGCATTGGAAGCAGGGTTGGGCGCGACTACTTCTTATCGTCCTTGACTTCCTCGAAGTCCGCGTCCACCACATCCTCGTCCTGGCCGCCCTGATGGCCGCCGCCACCGGCTGCGCCGGCTCCGGCGCCGCCGGGCCCTCCGCCAGCCTGCCCCTGATCGCCGGCCGCCTTCTGATACATGGCTTCCGCCAGCTTATGGGACGTCTGCGTCAGCTCCTCGCCGAGGCGATGGATCTCCTGGGCATCATCGCCGTCCATGGCCTTCCTCAGGCCGGCGATGCCATCTTCCACCTTGCTTTTGGTGGCCGAATCGATTTTATCGCCCAGGTCCTTCATGGCTTTTTCCGTCTGATAGATCAGGGAATCGGCGCTGTTGCGCGCCTCCACCAGCTCGCGCTTTTTCCGGTCATCCTCGACATGCGACTCGGCGTCCCTCACCAGGCGCTCGATCTCCTCCTTTGAAAGGCCGCTGGAGGCCGTGATGCGGATGGACTGCTCCTTGCTCGTGGCCATGTCCTTGGCCGACACGTTGACGATGCCGTTGGCGTCGATGTCGAAGGTCACCTCGATCTGGGGCACGCCCCGGGGCGCCGGCGGGATGCCCACCAGCTCGAAGCGGCCCAGGGTCTTGTTGCCCGAGGCCATCTCCCGCTCGCCCTGGAGTACATGGATGGAGACCGCCGGCTGGTTGTCCGCCGCTGTTGAGAAGGTCTGGCTCTTTTTGGTGGGGATGGTGGTGTTTTTCTCGATCAGCTTGGTCATCACGCCGCCCAGGGTCTCGATGCCAAGTGAGAGCGGGGTGACATCCAGCAGCAGCACGTCCTTCACGTCGCCCTTTAGCACGCCGCCCTGGATGGCCGCGCCGATGGCCACCACCTCGTCCGGGTTCACGCCCTTGTGGGGCTCCCGGCCGAAGATCTTTCGCACCCGGTCCTGCACAGCGGGCATCCGGGTCATGCCGCCCACCAGGATCACCTCGTCGATGTCCTTGGGGTTCATGCCCGCGTCCTTCATGGCCATGCGGCAGGGGCCCTCCAGGCTGTTGAGCAGCTCTTCCACCAGGGATTCGAGCTTCGAGCGGGAAATCCGGATGTTCAGGTGCTTGGGGCCGCTGGCGTCCGCCGTGATGAACGGCAGGTTCACGTCGGTTTCAAGGGAGGTGGAAAGCTCCATTTTGGCCTTTTCCGCCGCCTCCTTCAACCTCTGGAGCGCCATCTTGTCGTTTCTCAGGTCAATGCCCTGATCCTTTTTGAACTCGTCGGCCAGAAAATCGATCATGCGCAGATCGAAATCCTCGCCGCCAAGGTGGGTGTCGCCATTGGTGGCCTTCACCTCGAAAACGCCCTCGCCGATCTCCAGAATCGAGATATCGAAGGTGCCGCCGCCCAGGTCGAACACGGCGATCTTCTCTTCTCTCTTCTTGTCCAGGCCATAGGCCAGGGAGGCGGCCGTGGGCTCGTTGATGATCCGCAGGACATTGAGTCCGGCGATCTTGCCGGCGTCCTTGGTGGCCTGACGCTGGCTGTCGTCGAAATAGGCCGGCACGGTGATCACCGCGTCGGTCACCTTCTCTCCCAGGTACTCCTCGGCGCTGTGCTTGATGTCCGCCAGGATGAAGGAGGAAACCTCCGCCGGGCTGTGCTGCCTGCCCCGGATGTTGATGCGGATGTCCCCGTTGCCGGCCTCTTCGATCTTGTATGGCAGGATCTTCACATCCCGCTGCACCTCCGGCGCCCGGAATTTCCGGCCGATGAGCCGCTTGACGCCGAAAACGGTGTTTTCCGGATTGGTGATGGCCTGCCGCTTGGCGATCTGGCCCACCAGGCGCTCGCCGCTTTCGGAGATGGCCACGATGGAAGGCGTGGTGCGCCCGCCTTCCGGGTTGGTGATCACCTTGGCCTCCGAACCCTCCATCACCGCCACGCACGAATTGGTGGTGCCCAGATCGATCCCGATGACTTTGCCCATTTCTTCCTCCTTCGTCTATTCCGCGCCGGATGCCGGCGGAACGCTTCGCGCCGCCCGGGCCCCGACATCAGCAATTGTTAAAAGTCTTCTCATTGCGATCCGCCGCCGCCCTTGGCCACCACCACCATGGCGGGCCGGAGGAGTCGGTCCTGTATCATGTAGCCCCGCTGAAACTCCCGAATGACGGAGTTGTCCGGATGCTGGTCGGACGGCTCCTGCATGGCCGCCTCGTGAAACCCGGGATCAAAGGGCTTTCCCACGGAATCGATGGGTACGACGCCGAACTTTTCAAGCACCTTCAAAAGCTCCTTCAAGGTCATTTCCACGCCCTCCACAATGCCGGGGGCGCTGCCCGGGGGTTTTTCCGCGGAGCCGTTTTCCCCCGCCTTGCAGGCGCCGGCGGACTGAAGGGCCAGCTCCAGGTTGTCCACGACCGGCAGAAGCGCCTTGATCAGGTTTTCATTGGCGTATTTGCGGTGGGATTCCATCTCGCGGGCCGAGCGCTTCTTGTAGTTTTCAAAGTCCGCAGACACCCGCAACAGGCGCTCGTGGTACTCCTTGACCTCCCCGCGGGCCGCTTCCAGTTCCGCCGCCGTCGCCGTCGGCGGATCATTGGGGTTGCCGGCATCGCCGGGCTCGGCCGCCGGGCCGGATTCAGGCTCGCCCGTTTCGGCGGCCTCGGAAGCCTGGGCGCCGGGAGCCTGTCCTTTTTCCGGGGTCGCGCCCTCGCTCTCGGCCGACGCCGGTTCGTCCATCGCCATTTCCACTGATTCCGGCTGCTCGCTAACTTGCTTTTCGTCGGTCATCGATGCAAATCACTCCTGGTTTCTTGGTGTTTTTTTTACAACCCAATATCGCATAGAAAATAATACGGCGGTCAACCTTGTCAAGGAGCGGATTTGTCCGGGACGGCGGTGGGGAAAGCATTGAAGCGGATTTGGGGGAAAGGAAAGGGGGGGTGGTTGCGCACCCCCTGTCGGATTCATTTTCGGAAACGACCGCATCCTTCATTGACCGGGATCGATCCGCGACACAGACGCCATTGCTTATCGCTGCTTCCTTCCGGACCTGACGAGGTTCGCAAGTGTCTGTTGCGCGGCGGCCGGTCGGGAGGATGTCGGAGTCCCGTCATTGGAACCCTCGAGGGGGAATTCAGCCCCGCGTAAAGCGGATTTCGGGTTCAGGGCACCGCTAACTCCCCGCCTAGCGCAACCAAACGAAAAACTAATACACGGGCGCTGCCTTTCAAGGGCGCGGCGCCATTTTTTATGGAATTGGGAAAATTTTTCCGCCAACGGGTATTGACTTGTGAGGCGCGGGCGGATAGCTTGACCCTGCCCATGGAACCGATTATCCACATCCTTTGCGAAACCATCGCGCACTTCAATATGATCCGGCATGGAGACCGTCTGCTGGTCGGAGTTTCCGGCGGCCCCGATTCGGTGGCGCTGCTGCACCTGATGGGGCGCATAGCCGTAAGATATGGGCTGACGCTGGGGGTGGCGCACCTGAACCATCAACTTCGAGGCGCGGCATCGGACGCGGATGCCGAACTGGTGGAATCGCTTGCAATTAATGGAAATTTATCCTATTATGGAAGGAAAGAGGATGTAGCCGCCCATGCCAGGCGGCGCCGGCTCTGCCTTGAGGAGGGTGCCCGGCAAGTCCGGTACGCCTTCCTTGAAGAAGTGGCCGACCGCCATGGATACCATAAGATCGCAGTGGGGCATCATGCCGACGACAATGCCGAGCAGGTGCTGCTCAATCTGATCCGGGGCAGCGGCATGAAGGGGCTGGCCGGCATTCCCCCCGTGCGAAACGGGCGGATTATCCGTCCCTTGATCCGGTTGAGCCGCGATGACATCCTTAAATATGTTGCGGACAACCGGCTTTCACATGCCGTGGACGCATCCAACGCGGACCCGCGCTTCCGGCGCAACCGACTGCGGCATCAGGCGCTGCCCCTTCTGGAACGCCATTTCAATCCGGAAGTGGCGGGGGCTTTGAACCGGCTGTCGGAGATAGTCCGGGATGAAAACGAATGGACAGAGGCCATCGTCCGCCGGGAAATGGCCCGGATCGCCCTGAACGAAAATGACCGCGCCGTGACCCTTTCGGTTAAGGCCTTTTCACGGAAGCATCCGGCCCTGAAGCGCCGGCTGATTCGCGGGGCCATCCACCGCCTGGATGCCGGCGCCGGCGGCATCCATTACGCACACATCGAGGCGGCGCGCCGACTGGCGGACGCGGCGGCGCCGACGGCGGCCATTCATCTGCCCCGGGGCATCATGGTCCGGCGGGACCAGGACCGGCTGGTGATCGAAAGATCGGAGGCCGTAGGCGGGGCATCGGATGCCGGGGATCGCGCCATGGCCGATTATGCCATCGCGGTCCCCGAGCCGACGGGCCACCGGCAAGTCCACATCCCCGAAACGGGGGCCATCCTCCGGTTCACGCCGATGGCGCCGCCATTCGACGTAAAAATGACAGCCGGCGGCGGCCGGCGCATCGCCCTCTTCGACGCGGAGTCCCTGAGCTATCCGCTGGTGATCCGCAACCTTCTACCCGGGGACCGCTTCGTTCCATTCGGCATGACGGGGCGTCAGAAGGCGAGCCGGGCCATGATCAACCGGAAAATTCCGAAAAGCCTGCGGCGGCGCTTGCCGATCCTGGTTTCCGGCGACCTGATCATCTGGGTGGCGGGGGTGCGGCGGGCCGAGGGCGCCCGGCTGACGGAGCAGACAGCGAAGGCATTGAAAGTGGAACTTTTCCTTGCCTAATTTCCCCTCATGCTTATACTAATATGGTCTGTATAACTTTCTTCAGGAGGTAGGTTCTTTGAATCCGTTTTACAAGAATCTCGCGCTATGGCTCGTCATCACACTGATGATGATCATGTTGTACAACCTTTTCCATCAGCAGAACGTGCCGGAATCGAGCATCGGCTACAGCCAGTTTCTGTCCATGGTGGAAGACGGCCGGATATCCGAAGTGCTGATCCAGGATCAGGAGCTGTTCGTCACCAACGACAAGGGCGAGCGCTTCCATCTGTATGCCCCCGAGGATCCCGAGCTGGTCAAGACCCTTCGCCAGCGGGGCGTTGCCATAAAGGCCAAGCCGCCCGCCGAATCCTCGTGGCTCGTGTCGGTGCTGGTGTCCTGGTTCCCGATGATCGTGCTGATCGGCGTCTGGATCTTTTTCATGCGCCAGATGCAGTCCGGGGGCGGCAAGGCGCTGTCCTTCGGCAAAAGCCGGGCGCGGCTGCTGTCGGACCAGTCCGAGAAGGTGACCTTCGCGGACGTTGCCGGCGTGGACGAGGCCAAGGAGGAGCTGGAGGAGATCGTCGAGTTTTTAAAGGACCCCAAAAAATTCACCCGCCTCGGCGGCCGCATTCCCAAGGGCGTGCTGCTGATGGGGCCGCCTGGAACGGGTAAAACCCTGTTGGGCCGGGCCATCGCGGGGGAGGCGGGGGTGCCTTTTTTCAGCATCAGCGGATCTGACTTTGTGGAGATGTTCGTGGGCGTGGGCGCCTCGCGGGTGCGGGATCTTTTTGTTCAGGGCAAAAAGAACGCACCATGCATCATCTTCGTGGACGAGATCGACGCGGTGGGCCGCCACCGGGGCGCCGGGCTCGGCGGCGGTCATGACGAGCGGGAGCAGACCCTCAACCAGTTGCTGGTGGAAATGGACGGCTTTGAGTCCAACGAGGGGGTGATCCTGATCTCGGCCACCAACCGGCCCGACGTGCTGGACCCGGCACTGATGCGGCCCGGCCGCTTCGACCGGCAGGTGGTGGTGTCGCTGCCGGACATCCGGGGCCGGGAAAAGATCCTGAAGGTCCACATGCGAAAGACCACGGTGACGGACGATGTCTCGACCATCACCCTGGCCAAGGGAACGCCGGGCTTTTCCGGCGCGGACCTTGAAAACCTGGTGAACGAGGCCGCCCTGCTGGCCGCCAAGCGCGGCAAGGATAAGGTGGACATGATGGATTTTGAGGACGCCAAGGACAAGGTCTATATGGGCCTTGAGCGAAAATCCAAGGTGATCTCCGAGGAAGACAAGAAGATCACGGCCTATCACGAGGGCGGCCATGCCCTGGTGGCCCGCTTGCTGCCGGAAACGGACGCGGTCAACAAGATCACCATCATTCCCCGGGGCCGGGCCGCCGGCGTCACCTGGTTCCTGCCGGAAGAACGCGATTTTAAGTTCAAGGATCAACTGGAAAGCGAGCTGGCGGTAGCCTTCGGCGGCCGGGCGGCCGAGGAGATCATCTTCAATCGCATCAGCACCGGCGCCTCCAACGACATCAAGCAGGCCACGGAGATCGCCCAGAAGATGATCCGCTCCTGGGGCATGAGCGAAAACCTCGGTCCGCTCTCCTACGCCAAGGGCGAGGAGCAGATATTCCTGGGCCGCGAGATCGCACAGCATCGGGACTATTCCGAGGACACGGCCCGGAAGATCGACGCCGAGGTGGGCAACCTGATCGGCAGGAGCTACGAGCGCGCCAAATCCGTACTCGGCGAGAACCTGGACATCCTGCACAAGCTGTCCGCGCTCCTGCTGGAAAAGGAGACGGTGAAGGGCGAGGAGCTGGATGCCCTGATTACGGCCATGCGGCCGGGCATCAAGCTGCCATCCATCCGGAAACCCGCGCCGGCGGGAGTCGTGAAAACAGAGGGATCCATCGATACCACGGTATGAAGACCTTCACCATCGCCTGGGGCGACCATCGGCTGGAACTGGGCGGGCGAGCGCTGATCATGGGCATCCTCAATGTCACGCCGGACTCGTTTTCGGATGGCGGCCGATTTTTCAATTTCGAGACGGCGGTTTCAAGGGGCCTTGAAATGGTCTCTGAAGGCGCCGATATGCTGGACATCGGGGGCGAATCGACCCGGCCCTTTTCTGACGCCGTCTCTGCGGCCGAGGAAATGGATCGAGTCCTGCCGGTGATCGAGGCGTTGGCCCCGCGCATCGAAATTCCCATCTCCATCGATACAACCAAGGCGGCGGTGGCCGAAAAGGCCATCGCCGCGGGCGCTTCCATTATAAATGACGTCAGCGCCCTTCGCTCGGATCCGCTAATGGCGCCTTTGGCCGCGAGGCTCGGAGCGCCGGTCATCCTGATGCACATGAAGGGCACGCCCAGGACCATGCAGAAAGACCCGCATTACGATGATCTGATAGGAGAGATCAAGGCATTCCTGCTGGCGGCCGTTCGGCGGGCAACCGATGCCGGGGCGTCGGCGTCCCGTTTGATCATCGACCCTGGCATCGGGTTCGGCAAAACCCGAGAACACAATCTTACCCTCCTCGCCCGGTTGAAAGAGCTGGGGGAGCTGGGGTTTCCGATCCTGATGGGCACATCCCGAAAGGCGTTCATCCGGGGCATTTTAAAGGATGCCCTTGGCAGGGAGGTGGCGCCGGAATCCCCGGAGGTTGAAATCGGCACCCAGGCATCCGTGGCGGCATCCATTTTGGGCGGCGCTCACATTGTGCGGGTTCATGACGTGAAAAACACCCTGGCCACCACCCGAATCATCGATGCCATCCGCGCCGCGCTCCCCTCATGAAAAACAGGAGACACCATGACGCAAAGATCTGTTGCCCGAACTGTTTTCGCGGTCCTCCCCCTTTTCGCCGTACTCTCCCTGACCCTTCTGCCCTCCTGCGCCGGCAAACTGGAAGCCAAACGGGAACAGGCGGAGGCTTCCCGCAACCTTGGCGAAGCCTACCTGAATCAAGGCAATGTCACCGCCGCCCTCCGGGAATTTCTCAAGGCGGAAAGCATTTATTCGGATGATCCAATCCTCCAGAACAACCTTGGCCTTGCCTATCTGGGCAAGGAGAAGCTCGATCTGGCAGAACAGCACTTCCTGAAAGCCCTATCCCTGAGTTCCAATTACTCCCAGGCGCGAAACAACCTCGGCATCGCTTATCTGATGAAAAAA
>JAABTE010000098.1 GCA_011390035.1 Desulfobacteraceae bacterium
GTTGTCGGGGCCGGCATATTTCAGATCCACCCGGATGGACGGGTCCAGATCCCGGACGTTGACCATGCCCTGTTCGATCAGCCGCTTTTCCACTTCCGTCAATTCCGTCGCTCCCCATGTTGGCGCCGCGAATGAAAGGATGGCCAGCATGCCGGCCACAAGGCACGCCGCGCCCCCCTTCATCGCCGTTGTTTTGAAAGCCATTTAAACCCCGCATTATATATGATGTTGTGCCCGCCGTCGAACAGGTAAATCACCGCGTCCCCCGAGGCGCGGTGGAACACCACCGGCAGGCCGGCCGCCTCGAAAAGCGGGTGCTTTTCCCCGTCACCCCGCATGCCCTCCGGCAGGGTTTCGGTCTTGTCGAGGGACCGGTAATCTTGCTCCGAAACCCGGTCCGCCTCTTCTGCCAGCGCATTGAAGGCGCGGATGGCGTGGGAGGGCGGAACGAAGTGGTCTTTTATGCCCCCGCTGACGAACACCTTTGTCCCCTTGCCCCGGGCGTTTTCAAGCCAGGCGGCCGGGCTGCGCCCGCGGCATTCTTCGGCCGCGTCCTCGTCCCTGTCCGGCCGGCCTCCGCAGGAGGCCTCGATATCGTGTTGGTAATGGTCGGTGTAGGCATATTCGGATTGGATCACGGTGCCGTACCAGTCGTTCAGATCGTACACCGGCACCCACGCCACCGCCGCCGCGAACCGCTCCGGATACCGGCCCACCATTATCAGGCTCATCATGGCCCCGCCGGAAAAGCCGACCAGGTAGATCCGATCCGGGTCCACCGGCGCTTTCTCCTCCGCCCACGCCAGCGCGTCCATCACGTCCGCCACGGCCTTTTCAGACGCGGTTGCCTCGCTGTTATCGAAATTCCCCCGGTAGTTGGGATGCAAAAAGATCCAGTCGTTCCGGACGGCGAACAGCCCATGGGGAATGCCGTAATGCTGAAGGTAATCGGCGCTCCAACTGTGCAGGGCCAGCAGCAGGGGCTTTTTCCCCTCCGTGCCCGAATGGTACCACAGGGCCGGCTGATCCGGCTGGCCCTCCCCTCTGGGAATGCCGACCTCCTCCACCTCCGGCGCCACCTTCCGCCACGCATCCCGCTTGGCAAGGTCCCGCAGCGGCAACCCCGACAACTGGGTGAAGGAGACATATTCCGGAACCATCCGGATTTGCTCCGCCTCGGCGCCGGCATCCATGAAAAGCGGGATGCCGCCGGCCAGCGCTCCGAGAACGATGCCAATCCCAATCAACCATTTCGCGTATCCATTATTTTTCAAAACCCCTCCCCGCACATTCCATCCCCCTCCCATAATCGCCCTCCATGCCCGCCCTCAGACCACCCAATCCCGCAACCGCGGAATCCGCCGGAGCAGGAGAACCGGCGCCAGGGACACCAGGAAAATGGCCACCGCGAACAACGGTATGCCCCCCCATACCGGCAGCCGATACCCAAAAACATGCTCATGATCGATAACAAACCCCAGCCACCCATCCCGCAGCGCCTCCAGGGCCATGGCGTGGATCAGGTAAACCCCGAACACCGCCATTCCCACCCGCTGGGCCCATGCCGGCGCCGGCCGCCCGTGAAACAGGCTCTTGATCAGCCCGAACAGGCTCACCGCCATGACCACCACGTTGATGCTGAAATACTTGTAGAAAAACGGGTCAAACGCCCCGGCGTTCCGGCTCATCAGATAGGTGCCGATCATGGTCCCTGCGCCCCCCATTAAAAACACAACGGCAAGGGCCGCCACCTCACGCCCCGTTTCGGCCCGCCAGTCCCGCAGCATGTATCCCAGCAGTAAATATCCGGCCAGCCGCTGGGGCGCGTAGTCATCCATGCCCGGGGCGAAATAGATGGAAAAGCCGGCTGGCAGATCGATCATGGGCAGCAGCGAGGTCCACAGAAACCACAGGCCCACCAGATACCAGGCGCGCCGGGGCGCCGTCCGGCTCAGAAAGGCGCCGGCCACCGGCGCGAAAAGATACAAAACGAGCAGCATGTAAACGAACCAGAGGTGGTAGTAGATCGGCTCTGTAAGAATCATGCGGAAAAAGTCCGCCGCCGCCAGATCGTCGCCCTTTACCTGGATGCGATAGGCGAAATAAAGCGCGCTCCAGACCAGAAACGGGACCAGTATCCGCCCCACCCGAACCCGCAGAAACTCCCAAAGAGGCCGCTTTCCGGCGCCGCCCAGAATCAGGGCGCCGCTGATCATCACAAACAGCGGCACGCACCACCTGGAAAAGGAGTCGTAGGCGTTTCCGATCCACCAGGAGGGCGATGAGGCAAAGGGCGTCAGGTAAGGGGCGGAGACATGGAGCAGGATGACGCCGAAAATGGCGACGATCTTGCACAGATCCGCCCACAGCAGGCGGGCTTTCTTCGGTGGCTGGCTCATTGGGTTATCTTATCCCGGCGGAGGGGCCGGTGTCAAACCGGTTTTCATGGATCAAACTACAAGGATTTTGTATAAGATTGAGAACCCGCTTTTACGGGGCCTTGTGGCCGCGCTCTGATTATATACATGGATACAGCCCCTCAACATACGCGATTGACAGTATTGCCGGTTCTTTACCTCATCTGACAAAGTTCCAGTCAGCAAGGGGAATAGCGGCTTTAGGGCTGGCTGTCCGGCAACAGGCGGGAAATGGATTAACGATTAAACGGCCAATGGGAGGCGGCATGAACAGTATGAAAGCGGCGGTTTTCGAAAGCCCGGGGGAGGTTCGCATCGAAACGGCTCCCGTGCCTGAGCCGGGGACGGACGAGGTGCGGGTTCGACTGGAGGGATGCGGGATTTGCGCTTCCAACCTGCCGGTCTGGCAGGGGAAGCCCTGGTTCGACTATCCCTTCCCGGCCGGGGCGCCGGGTCATGAGGGGTGGGGATGGATCGACGCTGTGGGGCCGGGGGTGAGCGGCTTTGAGATTGGCGATCGGGTGACGATGCTGTCGGGCCACGCCTTCGCCGAGTATGACGTGGCCCATCGGGGAGCGGTGCTGCCGATTCCCGGGGCCCTGGACGGGGGGCCCTTTCCGGGCGAGCCCATCGGGTGCGCCATGAACATATTTCGGCGAAGCGAGATACGGGCGGGGGAAACCGTGGGAATTGTCGGTATCGGCTTTCTGGGGGCGCTGCTCACCCGGCTGGCCACTGAGGCGGGAGCCACGGTTATCGCCGTTTCCCGCCGACCTTGCGCCCTTGAGATAGCCCGGCGGGCGGGCGCCGCCGAGGCGATCAGCTCGAACGATTACTGGGCGGCCCTGGACCGGGTGCGGGAGATGACCGAGGATCGCGGCTGCGACTGCGTCATCGAGGCCACGGGATACCAGACGCCCCTTGACCTGGCCGCGGACATGACCCGCGTTCGGGGCCGGCTGGTGATCGCCGGCTACCACCAGGACGGCCCCCGGCAGGTGAACATGCATATGTGGAACTGGCGAGGCTTCGATGTGATCAACGCCCACGAGCGGGAGGACCGGGTCTATGCCCGGGGCATCGCCGAGGCAATGGACGCCGCCATGCGGGGCCGCATCGATCCGAAGCCGCTGTTCACCCACATCTTTCCACTGGACCGGATCGGCGAGGCATTCGAAACCCTGGCCGGCCGACCGGATGATTTCATGAAAGGCTTGATATGCTTCTGAATACCGTTACGGTTTTAAATGAGAAAACACATCCGGAAGCCGCCGTGGCCGGGGCCGGGACCGGGACCGGAAAGCGCCCGCGCCTGGGCTTTCTGGGCGTGGGCTGGATCGGCGCCGGCCGGATGACCGCGGCGGTGGAATGCGGCGCCTGCGAGGTGGCGGCGGTGGCCGACCCCATGGCGGCCGCGGCGGCGGCGGCGGCGCGAAAGGCGCCCGGCGCGGCGATCTGCGAGGACATGGACGCCCTTTTCGCCCAGGAGCCGGACGGCATTGTCATCGCCACCCCAAGCGCCCTGCGCGCGGACCAGGCCATGGCGGCGCTGTCGGCCGGGTTTCCGGTCTTCTGCCAAAAGCCCCTGGGCCGGAACGCGCCGGAGACCCACGCGGTGATCGAGGCGGCCCGGCGGGCAGACCGCCGCCTGGGCGTGGACATGTGCTATCGCCATCTTGCGGCCACCCGGCGCATCCGGGAGGTGATCGAAGGCGGCGACATCGGCGATATTTTCGCCGTCGAGCTGGTTTTCCACAACGCCTATGCGCCGGACAAGGATTGGTGCTGCAACGCGGCCGAATCGGGCGGCGGCTGCGTCATCGACCTGGGCATCCATCTGGTGGACCTGATGCTCGGGCTTCTGGATTATCCCGAGGTGATCGCCGTCACCAGCCGCCTGATGCGAAAGGGACGCCCCCTTTGGCCGGGACGAAATGAAAGCGCGGTGGAGGATTACGCCTCGGCCCGCATGGATCTTTCCACGGGGGCGGTGGCCACCCTGGCCTGTTCCTGGGGGCTGCAGGCCGGCCGGGAGGCTGTGATCGGAGCGACATTTTACGGCACCGGCGGCGGCCTGCGGCTGAGCAACATCAACGGCTCTTATTACGATTTCGGCGCGTATCGCTTCCGGGGCGCCGAAACGGAAATCCTGCTGGGGCCGGACGACCCAAAGGATGACTGGGGTCCCCGGGCGCTGGCCGCCTGGGCCGACGGGCTGAACCGGAAATCCCCCTTCGATCCGTCGGTGACGGCGGCGGTTCGGGTGGCGGATGTGCTGGACCGGATTTATCAGCAGCGCTGAGGCAGCGAACAGGAAAAGCCGAAGAGGAAATGGACATATGGCAATTCAAAGTGATTTGTGAGAAAGGAGACGGTATTGCGAATCGCATTTTTCGGATCGAGTCTGGTGTCGGCCTACTGGAACGGGGCGGCCACCTATTATCGGGGGATTCTGCGGGCGCTGCACGACCGGGGGCACCAGATCACCTTTTACGAGCCGGACGCCTTTGACCGGCAACTTCATCGGGACCTGCCCACCTCGCCCCATTACGCCGTCAGCGTGGTCTATCCGGCGGATGCGTTCAGCGCCCGGGCGGCCGTGGCGGCGGCCCGGGGGGCGGACATCGTGGTCAAGGCCAGCGGCGTGGGGGTGTTCGACGAGCTGCTGGAGGAGGCGACGATGGAACTGAAAGGAACGGACACGCGGGTCATCTTCTGGGATGTGGACGCCCCGGCGACCCTGGACCGGGCAAACCGGAAACCGGCAGATCCCTTCCGGGCGCTGATTCCGGAATACGATCTGATCCTCACCTACGGCGGCGGCAAGCCGGTGGTGGACGCTTACGAGAAGCTGGGGGCCCGGCGATGCGTTCCCATCTACAACGCCCTGGACGCCAACACCCATTATCCCGTGAACCCGGACTCGCGCTTCGAGGGGCTGCTGGGATTTTGCGGCAACCGGATACCGGACCGGGAAAAGCGGGTCCGGGAATTCTTCTTTCATCCCGCGGAAATGCTGCCCAGGGGCCGCTTTCTGCTGGGCGGCAACGGATGGGACATCAACGCCCCCCAACTGCCCAACGTGTCCCGCCTGGGCCATGTGTACACGGAGGAGCACAACGCCTTCAATTCCACCCCCGTTGCCATTTTGAACATCAGCCGCCAGAGCATGGCCGAATACGGCTTTTCGCCGGCCACCCAGGTGTTCGAGGCGGCCGGGGCCGGCGCCTGCATCATCACGGATCGGTGGGAGGGAATCGAGCAATTCCTTGCGCCGGACACCGAATGCCTTGTGGCCGACAATGGCGAGGACGTGGCGCGGCACCTTCTGGACCTGAACCTGAAGCGGGCAAAAGCCATTGGCGCGGCAGCGCGCAAGCGGGTGCTGGAGGAGCACACCTACCGCCACCGGGCCGCCGACGTGGAAGAGGCCCTGGCCGAAACCAACGCCCTGAAAGGGGCGGCATGACCGGCAGATCTATCGAGGTGGCGGACACAATGGAAGACAGGTTGAAAGGGTTGCTGAAACAGAATGGATTATTGTCATGATATACAATCCAGATATCCACCATCGCCGTTCTATACGATTGCGGGGGTACGATTATTCCAAATTGGAAAACAAATTTTCCGATATTGAATGCGATGAATTCGTCTGCATGCCCAACCATGTCCATTTCGTCGTGGTAAACGTAGGGGCGGACCTGTGTGTCCGCCCTAATATTCCACCCCATCGAACAATGGGCGAACACACAATGGGCGAACACACAGGTTCGCCCCTACACCGTGTGGTGCAATGGTTCAAAACCATGTCAACCAACAAATATCCGTGGCGTAAAACAAAACGGCTGGCCAGCGTTCCACGGCCGATTGTGGCAGCGCAATTATTGGGAACACATCATCCGTGATAAACCGGAATTGGATCGTATTCGGGAATACCTCCGGAACAATCCTGCCCAATGGAAAATGGATAAGCTGCAAGTCGACAAGCAACCAAATCGTCCCGCGCCAACGCAAATCCGGGAACCATCTACTGAATACGCAACGGAGACATGGATGGTATGAAGACTCGGCACATCTATTGAAAAAGTAGCCGGCTTTTCATCCCCACCCGATGGCCACCACCGCCACCCGGACTCCGTCCACAAAACTCTCTCCGGACAGTTGCTCCAGCACCGCCTCATCGAGCACCGGCGCGAACAGGGCCAGGGTAATGGACGACAGCTTCAATTTTCGGGCATACCCTGCCGCCTGGCCCCTTGCCTTTTCCAGCATCGGCTGGCTCCGGTAGCTTTTTACTTCGATGACCCCTCGTTTTCCCCCGCAGGACAAATGCAGATCCACCCTGCCGTTGCCGGTGGGAAATTCGGGACTGACCACGCACAGATCCTCCACCGCCTGCTTCAGCCAGAAAAAGAGGTGAAAATGGCCCACCGCCTCCGTCAGATGCATGTCGCCGCGCCTGGGCTGCTCTTGCCAGGGGTTGAGGCGCGCCACCTTAAGCCGCCCAAGATACCCCTTGTAGCGCGCAAGAAGCGCCGGAAGAACCAGTTCGGGCCCATCAAAGACATCGGTCAGCCTGTCCAGGGGCGCCAGCGGCAGGATGGGCAAGCGATCACCGAGCAGATCCAGGGCGAGCGCGTTGTACAGCCTGTGCTGGATAAAGGGATTGGCGAAGCGGCAGACCTCAGTCTTCCTTCCTCCGGCATCGGTGACGGTGGTGGAATCGATGATGCCATGCAGGTAGGCATAGCTGCACCACTCGGCATCGATGGTGAAGGGAATGTCCGAACGGTGGAACAATTCCAGGATCTGATCCCGATATTTACCCCGGGCCTTTTTCACGAGGTTCAGTATGGTATTGTTCCATTCCTTGACCACGGCAAGGCGAAAAACATCGTTCCAGACATCGACGCCAATGGTTTTTTCCAAACCTGGATTGTGCTTTTCCGTCAGCAGCTCGCCGAACCAGCACACAAGTCCCGGCTGCCCCCGCGTGGCCTCAAAGACCCGCCGCACCAAGTCCGCCTCGATGATCTGGCCGCTTTCGACCTCATATTGACGGAAAAGTTCGGCGACCTCCCCGGCCGTGAAATTGGGCACATGCAGGGCCCTTTGGACATTGAACGGAGAGCCGCGCTCGCTTTCGAGGCCGAGTGCCGCGCGGACACCGACCAGCGCCAGACCATGGAGGCGATTCCCCTCCCTGTTCAGATACATCTCCCTGAACCTTCCCACGATCAGGTCAAGCAGGCCGGCCGGGGCCATATCCACCTCGTCGATCATCAGGATCAGCGGCTTCTTCCACAGGCCCCTGTCCCTTGAAAAGAGATAGCTGAACTCCTTCCAGGTCTTCACCGTCGGGTTTCCCGGCAGCCCGGCCTCCAGAACATCGGAGAAAGGGGTGGGGATCTCAACGCCGCCGGAGGGCGCGTATTCCATCCCCCGCAAATCTCCGAAGGAGATGCTGTGAACGGAAAAGACCTCTTTGCAGCGGATTTCGATCTCCCTTTTCATTTGATGCATTAGCCATGTCTTGCCGGTCTGCCGGGGGGCCCAGATGGTAAAATAATGGCCGCCTTTTTCCGGATTCCCGATAAGCTGGTCCCGGCATTTTCCGGCCAGTTCCTCCCGCCCCACACAGTAATGATCTTCGCAATCCACAGGCCCGTATGAGTGAAATTTTCTCATCCTGTTCTCCGATGCCCTCTCAATTGCCGGTCCTTCCAATGAGCGCCACCGCCCGCGTCGGCGAGCCGTCCGCATCCTGAAACTTGAGCGGAAAGCACGCCAGATCGAAGGGATCGGCGCCCACGCGATCCAGATGGGCCAGATTCTCGATAATGATGACATCCCTGCTTAAAAACGACTTGTGAATGGCGAAATCAACGGTATCCGCCGCATCCGCTGAAATGGTGTCCAGCCCGATGCCCTTGAGCCTGAAGCCGCCCAGCCATTCCGCCGCCTCGGCCGTCAGCGTCGGATAGCCGGAAAAGTATCGTTT
>JAABTE010000099.1 GCA_011390035.1 Desulfobacteraceae bacterium
GGAGATGGAGGCCCACGGCGGCAACGACTGCCAATGCCATGAACACGACCACGAACACGGCTACGACGCGGACGCCGAATCCTGCCACTGCCATGGTCACGGCCATGACGCGGACGCCGAATCCTGCCACGACCACGACCACGACGCGGACGCCGAATCCTGCCACTGCCATGGTCACGGCCACGAACACGGCCCGGACGCCGAGCCCTGCCATTGTCATGCCCATGACGGCGAGACCACCGGCGTGCCCATCACCCTTCAGCAGGCCAAGATCGCCCTGAACGCGGCCGTGCCGGCGCATCGGCCGGAAACCAGGCCCAGGGCGGAAAAGATACTGGACGCCATGATGGAGGGCGGCTTTGCGGAGCTGACCTCGGCCATCCGGCGCATCTGGGATGGCGAGCGGGACGAGGCGGCGCTGGTGGATGGGCTGGACGATGACGACATGATCACCGTGGGCCTGATCCTGCGGGCGGTGGAGGATCGGGAAACCCTCGAATCCCTGGCGCGGGCAGTGGAGGGAAAATGAAATCCGAGCGGTTTCCGGCCCTGGCTGTGAAGGGGTTTGTGGCGCTGGCGGAGTTTCTGGCTCCGACGGGATTTCTGGCGCTGGCGGGATTTCTGGCTCTGGCGGGATTTCTGGCGCTGGCGGGGTTTCTGGCGCTGGCGCTTGTTCTGACCACGCCGGCAACTCCGGCCGCGGCCTCGTCGGCCCAGACACCGCCTGCCCCGGCCCCATCCGCCGGCGCGCGGGTCGATGACGGCCCCGTCCGGGCCTCGATTCTTGCGGGCTCCTGGTATCCGGCCGCGCCGGACGCCCTGCGGCGGGACATCGCCGCCTATCTTCAAGAGGCAACCCCCGATGCGCCGGCCGGCCAGATCAAGGGGCTTATCGTTCCCCACGCCGGCTATCGATATTCCGGCCGGGTGGCCGCTTACGCATACAAATCTATCATAAACCGGCCCGTTAAGCGGGTGGTGGTGATCGCGCCGAGCCATCGGGCGCGGTTTTCGGGCGTTTCCGTTTTCGACGGCGCCGGATACCGAACGCCCCTGGGCGTTTTGCCCATCGACCGGGCCCTGGTTCAAAGGCTGATGGCCGCCTCGGATCGCATCAGCTTCGTTCCCGAGGCCCACGCCCGGGAGCATTCCCTGGAGATTCAGGTCCCCTTCATCCAGACCGTGGCGCCGGACGCCCGGCTGATCCCCCTGGTGATGGGCCAGCAGGACCTGGACTTCTGCCGGCACCTGGCGCAAACCCTGGCCGAGACCCTGCCGGATGACGACGGCACCCTGATCATCGCCTCCTCCGACCTGTCTCACTTCCATGACGACGCCACCGCCCGCCGCCTGGACAGCATCGTTCAAGACGCGGTCAACGCCTTCGCCCCGGAAGCCCTTGCCGACGCCATCGCCGCCGGCCGCTGCGAGGCCTGCGGCGCCGGCCCCATGATTACCGCCATGCTCGCCGCCCGCCTGGGCGGGGCGGACGCGGCCAGGACGCTCGGATACGCAAACAGCGGCGATGTCACCGGAGACCGGCGGGATGTGGTGGGCTATATGGCCGCCATCCTTTATAAGAAGGTGGCGGATTCATCCGCCTCCGACGCGAAAATCGACACCCCCGGCGGGCCGGGCGCGCCCGACACGGCCGCCCCCGCCGGCGCCAACCTTTCGCCGGAAGAAAAAGCCCTGCTGCATAAGGTGGCGGCCCAGTCCATCCGCTCCCGGCTTTTCGGCGAAAAAATGCCTTCGCTGGAAACCGATTCAAAAGCCCTCAACGCCGCCCGGGGCGCCTTCGTCACGCTGAAAAAAGACGGCCGCCTCCGGGGCTGCATCGGTCACGTCGTCGGCCGCCTCCCCCTCATCCGAACCGTCTCCGACATGGCCATCGCCGCCGCCTTTGAAGACCCGCGGTTTCCTTCCACGCGCCCCGAGGAGTTCGACGACCTCGAATTTGAAATATCCGCCATGAGCCCGCTTGCGCCCATCGCCGACATCGAGGACATCATCGTCGGCCGCCATGGCATCTACATCCAGAACGCCTTCCGCTCCGGCCTGCTGCTGCCCCAGGTGGCGACCGAATACGGCTGGGACCGCATTACGTTCCTGGAGCAGACCTGTAAAAAGGCGGGGCTTGCAAAGGACGCATGGCAACTGCCATCCACCCGCATTCAGATCTTTTCGGCGGAGGTGTTTTAAGATGCTCACCCGCCGCCGCTTCCTCCGCAACTGCGCCACATGCGCCCTTGCCGCCACCGGCGCCGCGCTTCTGCCCGGCCTGCCGGCCCCGGCCCCCGCCCAAGCCAAAACCGGAGACCTCGCCAAGGGCTTTATCAACCCCCGCCCCTCCCCCTGGTTCGCCTCACTGCCTGACAAATACATCCGCTGCACCCTCTGCCCCCACGAATGCGAGGTGGCTCCCGGCGGGCGCGGCCGGTGCGAGGTTCGGGAAAACCGCGACGGCGCTTACTACTCCCTCGCCTATGGCAACCCCTGCGCCGTCCACGCCGATCCCATCGAAAAAAAGCCCTTCTTCCATGTCCTGCCCGCCACCCGGTCCTTTTCCATTGCAACGGCCGGGTGCAACCTGGAGTGCAAGTTCTGTCAGAACTGGGAAATTTCCCAGGCGCGGCCCGAGGACACCTTCAACTACGATCTGTCCCCCGAGGCGGTGGTGGCCTTTGCCGGGCGGACGGGCTGCCGGTCCATCGCGTCCACCTATGTGGAGCCGACCATCTTTTTCGAGTACATGATCGACATCGGCCGGCTGGCCCGAAAGGCTTCCCTGCTCACCGTTACGCACTCCAACGGCTACATCAATCCGGAGCCGCTGGCGTCCCTGTGCGATTATCTGGACGCGGCCTGCATCGACCTGAAGGGGTTTTCCGACGATTATTACCGCCAGATGACGGGCGGCGCTCTGGAGCCGGTCCTTTCCACCCTGAAGGCGCTGAAAAAGCGAAAGATCCACACCGAGCTGGTCAATCTGATGGTACCGACCCGAAACGATGACGCGAAGATGATCGCCGACATGTGCCACTGGGTCGCGGCGGAGCTGGGGCCGGACACGCCCATCCACTTTTCCCGCTTTCATCCCATGTACAAGCTCAAGAGCCTGCCCCCCACCCCCCGGTCCACCCTGGAGGGGGCCCGAAAAACAGCCATGGACGCGGGGCTGCGTTTCGTTTATATTGGAAATCAGCCGGGCCACGAGGGGGAGAACACCTTCTGCCCCAAATGCGGCGAAAAGATCATCGCCCGGCTGGGCTATCAGGTTCAGGCCCTGCATCTGAAAAGCGGCGCATGCGGCTTCTGCGGACAGCCGATTCCGGGCATCTGGGACTCATAGCGCCCCGGCGGCCGCGCCCCATACTCAGGGAGGTTTATATTCCACATGAGCAATATCGAACCCGTCCACTACCGGCTTGCGATCACGCCCGATCTGGCCGATTTCACCTTTAAGGGCACACTTTACGCCACCTTCGACGCGGCGGCGCCGGCCGAGGCCATTACTCTCAACATTCTGGAACTGACTATCCGCCAATGCCGGCTGATCGCAGATGGCGCGGACGCGGGCGTCGAATGCCCCTTCGCGACAGAGCCGGAGGAAGAGCGCCTGACCATCCGGCTGCCGTCGCCCCTTTCCGGCCGGTTTCAACTGCGCATCGACTACGACGGCCAGATCAACGACAAGATGGCCGGCTTTTACCGGAGCCGATACGCCGACGCGGCGGGCAACGCCCGCCACATCGCCATCACCCAGTTTCAAGAGAGCGACGCCCGGCGGGCCTTCCCCTGCTTCGATCACCCCCGGCTCAAGGCCGGCTTCGATCTTACCATGATCATCGACGAGGGGCTGACCGGCATCGGCAACATGCCTGTGGAGCGAACCGAGCCGGCGGGGGCGGGCAAAAAACGGCTGATCTTCGCCCGAACGCCCCGGATATCCACCTATCTGATCTTTTTCGGCGTGGGAGAGTTCGAGGTGGAAGCCGACGCAATCGACCCGAGGGTGCGGGCCGTGGCCCTGCCGGGGCTGGTGGAGCAGGCCGCCTTCGGCCGTCAGTTCGGCCGGAAGGCGCTGGCCTATTGCGAACACTATTACGACATACCCTATCCGCTGGCAAAGATGGACCTGATCGCCGTGCCCGATTTCGCCTTCGGCGCCATGGAAAACTGGGGCGCCATCACCTTCCGGGAAAACCTGCTGCTCACCCACCCGGCCACCACCAGCCGGGACAACAAGGCCCGCATCTGCGAGGTGATCGCCCACGAGATCGTACACCAGTGGTTCGGCAACCTGGTAACGCCGTCGGAGTGGAAATACCTTTGGCTCAACGAGAGCTTCGCCACCTATTTCGGCTTCGGCGTGGTGGATCATCATTACCCGGAGTGGGGGCGGTGGGACGATTTTCTGCTCACCGAAACCGAGACCGCCTTCTCCCGGGACGCCATGCTCCAGAACTTCGCCATCGAGATCCCCGGCGGCGAGCATGTGGTGATCAACGTGAGTACCGCGCCGCTGATATACAACAAGGGCGGCTCCATCCTGCGGCAGATCGAAGGATTCATCGGGACGGCGGCGTTTCAAAAGGGCCTGCGCCATTATCTGAAAAACCATGCCTACGGGTGCGCCACCAGCCGGGACCTGTGGCGGGCCTACGAAGCGGTGTCTGACAAGCCGGTGACGGCCATGATGGAAAACTGGATCGGCCAGCCGGGCCACCCGGTGGTGACGGCGGAGCGCAAGGGCGCCACCCTGACCCTGACCCAGCGGCGGTTCACCTTTCTGCCCAACGCGGCGGATCAGACCTGGATGATCCCGGTCTCGTTGCGGATTTTCGATAAGGACGGCGCCGAGCGGGTGGTCAAGGCCGTGATGGACGGGCCGACGATGGAGATTGCGCTGGGGGCGAATGCCGAGGCGTATGCCATCAATGACGGCCACACCGGCTTTTATCGGACGCAATACGCCTCGGCCGAGGATCTGGCGGCCCTTGGAGAGCGGGCCCGGAGCAAGACCCTATCGCCCCGGGATCGGTGGGGGCTCCAAAGCGATCTGTACGCGCTGATGCGCGGCGGCGTTGTTTCGGTGGATGCGTGGCTGGATTTTCTCGATTATTATCAGAACGAGGACGCCCCCCTGGCGCTGATCAGCATCTCCGACGGCCTGCATTCGCTCCACCTGCATCTTCGGGGAAAGATCGCCGCGCGCGTCGAGCGGATCGTTCAGGATCTGCTGGGCCGGGCGCTGTCGGATATCGGATTGACGCCGGCCCCGGACGAGGCGCTGATGGTGGCCGTTCTGCGGGACAAGCTGCTGCCCCAGGTGGCCGGATGCGGCGGCGGGGAAGCCATGGATTTTTGCCTGGCGCGTTTTGCCGACATCCGGGCGGGCCGGCCGACGCCGCCGGATATTCAGCGAAGCGCCTTGAAGGTGGGCGCCATGACCGGCGGCGCCGACGCGCTGGACTGGATGAGGGGGCGGCTGGAGGCATCCGAAAGCGAGCACGAGCGCCAGAACCTGCTGATGGCCATGGGGCTGCTGGCGGACCCGGCCGCGATGACGGCGGCGCTGGATTACACGCTGGCATCGGTGCCGGATCGAAACCGGTTCATCCCCATCGTCTCCATGACCCAGAACCGGGCGGCCCTGAACCTGTTGTGGGACTGGTATGTGGACCACCGGGAAGCGCTGGAGACCATGCATCCTTTGCTGTACGAGCGGGTGATCGCATCCATTGTGCCGACGGCGGGGGTGGAGCGGGCCGACGAGGTTGGGCTGTTTCTGGCCGACTATGTGATGCGGCGACCGGCTGTGGAGGATGTGGCGAGCCTGTCGCTGGAGCGAATGGAGATCAATCGTCGGCTGCGGGAGGCGAACCGGGGGTAGTAATGGCGACATCGGAGCGAAGGGATGGGTTAATGGACCCGGTAAACAATATGGACACTGAGTCCACTGGGTCCTCTGGGTCCACTGAGTCCTCTGAGTCCACTATCTACACCATGAACACCGAAGACACAATAAAGCCGAACGAACCAGGCAAAGCCCCCAACGCCATTGATGCCAGAACAGTATATCGGCAAGTCACCCAGAACATTTCAACCGTCATGCGGGGCCAGGCGGCGGCCCTGCGAAAGCTGCTGGCCGCATTCGCAGCGGGCGGTCATGTGCTGCTGGAAGACTACCCCGGCACGGGCAAGACCACCCTGGCCAAGGCCCTGGCCCAGTCGCTGGACATCGCCTTTACCCGCATCCAGTTCACCCCGGACCTGCTGC
Organism: Desulfobacteraceae bacterium; assembly: GCA_011390035.1. Classification (GTDB taxonomy): domain Bacteria; phylum Desulfobacterota; class Desulfobacteria; order Desulfobacterales; family JAABSP01; genus JAABTE01. The sequence continues at coordinate 6,284 of JAABTE010000099.1, forward strand.
CGTCTGACATCCTGGGCGTGTCGGTCTTTGACCAGAAGCTGGGGGCGTTCCGCTTTCACGAGGGCCCCATCTTCACCCAGATCCTGCTGGCCGACGAGATCAACCGCGCCTCCCCCCGCACCCAGTCGGCCCTTCTTGAGGCCATGGCCGAATACCAGGTAAGCGTGGACGGGAAAATGCGGCGGCTGGCGGACCCGTTTTTCGTTATCGCCACCCAGAACCCGGTGGAAAGCCGGGGCACCTACCCGCTGCCCGAGGCCCAGATGGACCGGTTCGCCATGCGATTTTCGCTGGGATATGTTTCGCCGGAGGAGGAGATGGGGATCCTGTCGGATCAGCACACGGGCCATCCCATCGATGCCCTTCGGCCCTGCGCCGCGGTGGCCGAGGTCATGGCCCTGCGGGAGGGAGTCCGCGCCGTGCGGGTGAGCGACGAGCTGAAGCGCTACATGGTGGACATCGTCCGCGCCACCCGGACGGCGCCCGGCGTGGCGCTGGGCGCAAGCCCCCGCGCCTCGCTGTTTCTGATGAAGACCGCCCAGGCCCTGGCGCTTTTCGACGGGGCCGACTTCGTGTCGCCGGAACAGATCCAGGAGCTGGCCGCCCCGGTCATAGCCCATCGAATGGTGATGGACCCGCAGGCCCATTTCTCCGGCGGGACGGCCGAGGAGGTGGTGGCGGAGATCCTGGAGAAGCTGCCGGCGCCGAAATGAATATCAATGGCGTCGCCATCAGCTTTCAGTGGCTGGCGGCATACTCATCCAAAAGCCTGCGAATCATTTTCTGATACCGCATTTTCATCATCCACGGTAGCCGAACGTATCAGAGAGCTTTGGACAAACTTCTTTTCATCAACCCCATCCACGAAAGATTCGATTTCCGAAATTGCCTCAACGATATGCTCAATACGGATTCTATCTGGAATTTTCATAGATCAAGGTTAAATCCTTCTGGATAAAGGGTCGTATTTTAGGAGAGATTCCTTCCGGAGTCAGAAGGTCAACCTTTCGCTGAATAAAATCCTCCAGTTCCTCAGGTCCCTGAACCCCTTAAATCCTCTCCATCAAACGCGAACGCGGACGCCTCGCGGGCCATCGCCTTTTCAAAGGAAAGCCCCAATCCATTCTCGGCATGAGACATAACGCGGCGCGCATGGTAAACTGCGGCGTCCCGCATGGCCACATTTTCCAGAGAGGCCAATGAAGAAAGCGCCTTTTGCAGACGGAGGATCACCTCAATCGTCCCGCTCCCGTCACGGGCCATGGACATGAAGGCGTCGTCGAACATCTCATGAAGCGAAAGCTCCGGCACCTCGACGCGGTCATGCGAAACCTCGGCAACCTCGCTGGACGAGGGCGCATCATCCGGCTTACCCCAGAGAGTTAAAAGTCTGACCATCACACCGATGATATCGATGGCCGTGCCCGGATCATTCACCGCCGAGGACAAGGCCCGCCCCGCGATTTGAGAAAGCACGATGATGCCAAAGCGCGGGTCCTCGTCAAAAATGCGCTCGCCGCCAATCGAAAACGCATTGGCCGCACGTTTCAGATCGTACTCGTCATCCGCCATCCGGCGATCGGGGAAAAAATGGGCCACCGCCCGACCGGGACAGATAAAGGCGCCCGGCAGAACCCCAACCGTCACGCGGCCCATGGCGTTTTCGGCAAAATGCTGCAAGGCGCTCATGTTGATGCGTTGCACATATCCCACCGCGTCCGCGAAAACCGCCAGCCCCTGAATCTCCCGTTGCTTAACAGACACGCCATGAAGCGTGGGCGCCGCCTTCCGTCGTTTCAGGGCCACCGCGGTGGCATTCTCCACCTTTGCGACAGTACTCCCAACGCGCCCGAGGCGAGCTATACTATCCACCCAGCGCACAAAGGTGAAGACGACAAGACCGAAGGTCATCAAGGTTAACGTAAACAGCACAAACCGTCCGCCCTTGTCGAAGTACTCGTTCTTCGTTGCCACGATTCCCACGATGCTGAAGATAAACGCGCC
>JAABTE010000100.1 GCA_011390035.1 Desulfobacteraceae bacterium
CGAACGGGTGGGAAAAGGAAACGGAAATGCCCAGAGTCCGGTTGTCTTCCCCCATCACCATGCTGTCAGACGGGATCACCATGCCGAAGTGGGCCATGGCCGTTGCGGGAAAGAGCAGGATAGCCGACAGAATCGCCAATTTTTTCAAATGTTTCACAATCGCCTCCGTTTGACGTAAAAAAACCACGACCGACGCCCATGCCTTCATGACATGGCTTGCCTTCGTGGCGATGAATGATATTTCGTAAAGCGTCTCCCGATGCCGGCTTCGGCCGGCGATTGTCGGAAAAGCTATAACCGAAAAGCGGGGGGCCGTCAACGGAATTTTTTTTGAACTTGACAATTATTCCCCGATTGGTCTAACGTGATGATTTGCCGCAAAAGCGGTATATAGCTCATTTGCCGCGAAAGCGGAGTGGTCGCCGGTAGCGGCGAACAAAAACACAAAGGCAAGGAGTCGGCCATGAAAGCTCATCCCATTTGCTGTCGCGCGCTTTTCGCCCTGGCGCTCGCGCTTGTTTTCGCAGGCGCTGCCCAGGCGGCCCCGAACGCGGAGGCGGTGGATCCGAATTATCGGTTCGACCCGGTGCTGGACGGCGCCGAGGTGGTCCACGAATTCGTGATCCGCAACACCGGAGACGCCCCCCTGGAAATCGAAAAGGTCAAGACCGGCTGAGGCTGCACCGCCGCTTCATACACGCGGCAGATCCCCGCCGGAGGCGAGGGAAACATTCAGATCAAGGTCAATACGAAGGGGTACGGCGGCCGTCCGCTGAAAAAGAACATCACCGTCCACACCAATGATCCGGACCACCCCCAGGTGGGCCTGAGCATCTCCGGCGATGTCAAGCGCTTTGCGACCATATCGCCCAGCCGGGTCCAGCTCACGGGCCCGTCGGACCAGCCGGTGACCCAGACGGTCACCATCCTGACCGAGCCCGACTATCCGTTCACCATCAAGGCTGTGCGCACCCGCAGGGATGGCGACATTGAGGTGCGGCTGGAGACGGTGAAAAAGGATGGCCGGGACAGCTATATGGTCACCATTTCCAACCAGCGCCACGACAAGTCCAGGTACTATAACAGCGTCATTCTGGAAACGGACAGTCCAATCCAGCCGGAGATCGTCATCGGCGTTTACGGCAACATCCTGGAGCCGGCGGAAGGCGGGGGCAAGGCGGATCCTTCATGACGCCGCAGTTTCAGGTGGTGGCTTTCGACTGCGACGGCGTTCTCTTCGACACGGTGGCGGCCAACACGGCCTATTACAACAGCATCCTGGCCGCCATGGGCCGGCCGGAAATGACGCCGTCTCAGTTCGCCTACGCCCATATGCACACGGCGGAGGCGGCCCTTGCCAACCTGTTTCCGGATACCGAGGATTACGACCAGGCCCAGGCCCACCGGCGGAGGATGGGGTATGCTTCCTTCATTCCGCTGATGCGCATGGAGCCGCACTTGACAGAGCTGCTCAGGCGCCTTCGGCCCGTGTGCCGCACGGCCCTGGTCACCAACCGCGCCGACACCATGCCGGCGGTGCTGGCCGCCTTTGACCTGGAATCGGCCTTCGACCTGGTGGTGACGGCCCTGGATGTGGCCCATCCCAAGCCCCATCCGGAGCCGCTTCTGCGGGTGCTGTCCCACTTTCACCTGCCGTCGGAATCGGTGCTGTATGTGGGCGACTCGCGGGTGGACGAGGTGGCGGCCGAGGCCGCCGGGGTGCCGCTGGCCGCCTTCGACAACCCGGCGCTGGCCTCGGCCCGCTACCACATCCAGAGCCTGAGAGACCTGACCCCCATCATCTTCAACTGACGCGGGAGGTCGGTGGGCCTCAGATCCGCTTGACGATGATCCAGTAGCTGTCCCCGGCCAGGGCCTTTTTCATGTGGACCTTCACCTTGGTGGGGTTCATCTTGTAGTCGAAGACATACTCGAACAGGATGTTCAGGTCGTCGTTTTTCACCCCCTGCCTGAACACGCCGTGAAACTCGGGCCGACGGGTGCAGGGGGCCACTTCCATGAAAAAATTCCTGCCGATCACATCCTCGGCCCGGCGGCCGGTAATGATGGACTCCTTGGCGTTGTAAGACAGGATGACGCCGTCTGCATTCAATTGTATGGCGCCGAAGGGCATTTCATCCAGTTCCTTATCGTTCATGTTCGAAAGGACGTTTTCGATGTCTTCCTGTCCGAAGCTGACCACTTTGAGCTTATCCACGCGAATGCCTCCTTTTATAGGGTTTTCATTAGGGGAATCTATGACAAAGAAGGGGCGGTCCTGTCAAGAAGAATGGAGATGAGATGAAAACCATTTTGGCGTTTATCGGTTCGCCCCGGAACCTGGGCAACTGCGAGATCATGGCAAAGGAGATGGGGCGTCATTTCCCCGAGGGCTGGGAGCTGAAGATGCTTCGGCTCACCGATTTTGACATCCGGCCCTGCCGGGGCTGCTATTTCTGTTTGTTCGGCGACGGCAACTGCGTGCTTAAGGACGATTTTCCGGAGGCGCTGTCGGCCATTCTGGCCGCAGACGCCTACATCGCCATCGCGCCCACCTACTTTCTCGGCGTCCCCTCGGTCTTCAAGCGCCTGACGGACCGGGGGCTGGCCCTTTATCCCCATGCCGAAACCCTATGGGGGCGGCCCGCCATCGGGGTGGGGGTGGCCGGCATCCCCGACCGTCAGGGCAGCACCGAACTCGGCCTTGAAAGCTTTCTGAAGCTTTTGCTGGCGGATCTCAAGGGGGTTCGGATGGTTTTTGGCGCCCTGCCGGGGGAGATCTTCATGAATCCTGACAACAAGGCGGTCGCCCGGTCCATGGCTGAAAGCCTTTTCGCGCCGGCGCCCGCCCCGGCCCAGCCGTGCTGCCCGGTCTGCGGCGGCCGGACCTTCCGGTTCCTGGACGGCGGGCGGGCGCGGTGCATGTTGTGCAGCAATCCGGGCCGGCTGACCCTCCGCGACGGCGTGCCGGCGATCGAGATCGAAAAGGGCGCGCATGAGATGTTCACCAGCCTCGAGGCGGCCGTGGCCCATCGGGAGTGGCTCAGGGGAATGAAGGCCCGCTTCCTTGCGGAACGCGGCGCTCTCAAGCAGATAACCGGCGGGTATCGCAAGGAAGGGGCCTGGGTTCGGCCGAAATAAGCAGGGTCCATCACACTGGCGGGCGCAACTCCAAGGATTTCGGATAAGAAGGGATTTTGCCCCGGGCCCTGGGAGACGATCTTGACGATACGTTGGGCAATAGTGCCTTCGGTATTGTCTGAAATAGCGATTTTCCGTATTATATTGGGCCAGACTTTGCTATAGGTTTAAACATTGACGGACGAAGAAGGCCCAAAACGATCGGGGGGCGCGGTGGAAAGGTTGCGAAAAAGGATCGGTCCGGCGTTGAATCTGGCGGGCCAGTTGCTCGATTCGGTGGAGCAGGCGGTCATCGCCACGGATCCGGAAGGCATCATCATTTACTGGAATCGCTATGCCCAAAAGATGCTGGGCTATGACGGGCCCCAGCACGCCCTGGGCACGGATCTGCGCACATATGTCATGGCCGCGGACCGGCGGGCGATGGCCGGCGCCGAGGAGGTGGTCCGCGCGGGCCGAAACTGGATGGGAGACCTGCGCTGGATCGCCCGCAACGGCGGCGTGTGCCACGCCCGCCTGAGCCTTTCGGCCCTGCAGGATGTGGACGGGGAGTTTTTCGGCCTGGTGGCGGTGCTTTTCGAGGCCCCCACGGGGGAGGCCGGCGAGGCGGCCGGCGGCCCCTTCCCGGCGGGCCGGATGATGCGCGGCCAGGCGGCCTGCGAGGTGATCCGGGGCGCGGACGGCAGGGCCGAGGACGCCCGGTTCCTCAAGGTCAACCCGTCCTTCGAGCGGCTGGTGGGAATGGCCCCGGGAAGCCTGGCGGGCCGGCGGGTCCGGGAGACCCTCGCCGACATCGATCCGGACTGGATCGAAAAATGCGCACGGGTGGCAGAGACCGACGAGCCGATCCAGTTCGAGCTGTTCAGCCGCTCCCTCGAGCGGCACTTCGCGGTCATCGCCTACAGCCCCGAAAATGGCCGATTCGCCATCCTGATGGACGACATTACCGACCGGCAGCGCACCGAGCGCCATCAGCGGCTCACCCTTCAGGTGCTGCGCATCCTCAATCAGCCCGGCGGCCGGGCCGATCTGATACGGGGCATCCTGGAAACCATCCGGGCCGCCACCGGATTCGACGCCGCTGGCATCCGGTTGCGCGCCGGCGATGATTACCCCTATTTTTACGCCAATGGCTTTTCCGAGGGGTTCCTTGCCGCCGAGGGCAGCCTGCTCACGCCCGACGCCGAGGGCCGGCCCATTTGCGAGCCTGACGGCGCCGCGAGCCTGGCCTGCATGTGCGGCGCCGTGCTGCGCGAGCGCATCGACATCGGCCGCCCCTTCTTCACGGAGGGGGGCAGCTTCTGGACCAACAGCACCACCGACATGCTGGCCGATCCGGAGGGGTTTCCCAAGCCGGCGCGGGCCATGTGCAGCATTGCCGGATACGAGTCGGTGGCCCTGATCCCCCTGCGGCGGGGCAAGGCGATCATCGGCCTTCTCCAGCTCAACGACCGGCGCCGAAACCGGCTCGACCCGGCCCTGATCCATTTTTTGGAGGATCTCGGCGCGGTGATCGGCATCGCCGTGGCCCGCAAGCGGGACGAGGAGAACATCCGGGAAAGCGAAAGCCGGTTCCGCCAGTTGGCCCGCCACATTGAGGAGGTTTTCTGGATATGGGATCTGACCGGCGACGGGCTGCTCTACGTGAGCCCCGGCTACGAGCGCATCTGGGGCCGGCCGCCGCCGGACGGCGGGCGAATGCTCTTTCTCGCCGGCCTTGACCCGGCCGACGCGCCAGCCCTTGCCCCTTTTCTGGCCCAGTTCGAGGACACGGGGCGGTTTTCAGCGGAATACCGCATCATGCGAGCCGACGGCGGCCGGCGGTGGATCGCGTGCAGGACCTACCCCATTAACGATGAATCGGGGCGGATGTACCGGGTGGCCGGCATCATCCGGGACATCAGCGATCGCAAGGAGGCCGAGGAGCGGGCCCAGTGGATGGCGGCCATCGTCGCCTCGTCCCGGGATGCGATCATCGGAAAAAGCCTGGCCGGACAGATCCGCATCTGGAACCGGGGGGCGGCGCGCATCTTCGGCTATTCATCCGGGGAGATGACGGGCCGGCCCGCGGCCAGGCTGTTCCCGCCGGAGGGCGTTGCGGTTCTGGAGGAGATCCTGGCGGCCGTGGCCCGGGGGGAGACCGTGGCCCAGACCGAAGTGAAGGCCCGCCACAAGAGCGGCGCCGCCCTGTGGATCGACGTGACCGTGTCGCCGGTGATGGGCGCCGGCGGCGGCATCATCGGCGCGGCCACCATCGCCCGGGACATCACGGAGCAAAAGCGCATAGAAAAGCAGATGCGCCAGGCCCGCAAGATGGAGGCCATCGGCACCCTGGCCGGCGGCATCGCCCACGATTTCAACAACATTTTATTTCCCGTCATCGGCTATGCCGAGATGACCCAGGACCTGGTGCCGCCGGACGGCCAGGCCGCCGGCAACCTGGAAAAGATCCTGACCGCCGCCCGAAGGGCCCGGGACCTGGTGGCCCAGATCTTGAGCTTCAGCCGCCGGGGCGAGGAGGTCCGCCGCCCCATGGCCCTTTCGCCGGTGCTGAAGGAGACCCTGAAGCTGATGTCCGCCTCCCTGCCCAGCACCATCCGCATCGAAAAGTCCATCGCCGAAGACGTGGGCCACGTCTTGGCGGACGCCACCCAGATGCAGCAGGTGATCATCAACCTTTGTACCAACGCCTATCACGCCATGCGGGAGACCGGCGGCCTGCTCCGGGTATCCCTTGCGGACGCCACGCTGACCGAGGCGGAGCTGGCCGCCGCGGAAGTGCCCGAGGCGGGCCGTTACGTGACGCTGACGGTCTCCGACACAGGATGCGGCATGACCCCGGATGTCATCGAGCAGATCTACGAGCCTTATTTCACCACCAAGCCCCACGGCCAGGGAACCGGCATGGGCCTTTTCATGGTTTACGGCATCGTGAAGGAACACGGTGGGCACATGACGGTCGAAAGCCGCATCGGCGAGGGTACCACCTTCGCCATTTACCTGCCCCGGCTGGATCCAACGGCTCTATCGAACGAAATCGACGAGGACGGCGCCCCGGAAACCGGCAGCGAGCGGCTGCTCATCGTGGATGACGAGGAGGTGGTGCTGCTGATGCTTCGCAAGATGCTGGAAGGTCTCGGCTACGCGGTGACGGCCGTCACCAGCAGCTTGGCCGCCCTGGAGATCTTCCGGGAGGACCCCATGGCCTTTGACGGCGTAATCACCGACATGACCATGCCCCACATGACGGGCCTCGATTTGTCCCGCCGCATCACCGCCCTGCGCCCCGGTCTGCCGGTCATCCTGCACACCGGATACAGCGATCTTGTCTCCCGGGAAAAGCTCCGGGCCGCCGGCATCCGCGATCTGCTGATGAAGCCGGTGGGCCGCCGTGAGCTGGCCACCCGGATGCGCGGCATGTTTCGAAAAGCGGATGCCGGAACGGCGAATGCCGTAGCAACGAATGCCGGAACAGGGAATGCCCTGACAGGGAATGCCGGAACAGCGGCTGACAGGCGCCCGGCGCCCTCGGATAGCTCCTCTCAGAAATAGCGTTGAAGGCCTGGCCGGATTACCTCGAACTCCTGAACCCGCTCCCAGGCCGACAGGGCCTCCGAGTCCTGTGTCGCCGTGCCCGGTGATGCAGAGGCCGGTGCCTCGAGTCCGGTGACGCCGAGCCCCGTGGCGCCAATTCAGGTGACGCCGATTCCGGTGACGCGGCGGCATCGGACCCGCCGGCGGCCATGGCATGGACCAGTCCGGCCGGAACCTCCCGAAGAAGGGACACCCGGGCCTTTTCGATAAACACCTGCTTGTGCCGGGTCAGGTCCACCGTCACGAAGGGGTGCCGATATGACACGGCCGCCCTGATCCGCGCCATGCCGTGGGCCACGGAGATCCGGAATTTTTCAAAAGCGGTGTCCGGCCACAATGCCTGGGCGATGTGAAGCTGATCGTGGGTGGGCGGGTAAGACCAGGCTGCCTCCGGATGGCCCTTTCGCCGATAGATTTCCACCTGGCGCGCCAGGGCTTCCGCCGGCCCCTCCAGCCAAAGGTCCCGGATGTGGCCCGTTTCCGTAACGTCCTCATGCCCCTTTTTGGCCAGCGCCGCGTAGCGATTGTGAAAGGCCGCCATTTGAAACCGGTGCTTGTAGGCAAAGGCGCAGTAGTTGATGGGCAGGTCGATCCGGTTTTCCGCTGCATGATGGATCAGCGACAGGGCCGTCAACTCCGATTCCAGCACCGTCGCCTTCTCGCCATGCAGGAAGGTGTAGCCGCGCTTCACCAGGTTCGGAAAGTTGTAAGGCGTCAGCCGCAGTTGATGCAGGTTCAGATACCCGATGCCGGCGTCGGCCATCTCCGCCAGGGCCGCCTTCAGCCGATCCGCCGCCTCCGGAATGGCCGGAATCTCCACCGTCACCGTTGGAATGACCCCCACCGCCTTTTTCGCCCCGGTCAGTTGCCACCCCGTGGCCCCGATGTTGAATCGCATCTCGTCCAGCCCCGCGTCCCGCAGCCGTTTGGCGCTGTCTTCATCTATGAACCGGCCGCTGGTGTAAAGCCAGACATGAAAATCGGGCCCGAAGCGCTTTTTGATGGCCGAAATGAAGCTGACGGCCAAAGGCAGCGTCAGAAACGGCTCCCCGCCGCTGATGCTCGCCCCTTTGAAGTTGAACTTTTCCAGATACCGGACGTATTCCGCCGGCCGGTGAAACGCGATGGTCTGGCTGGTGGGGGTGTCGATGCGGGTCTGCTCCGCGGGGCAGTAAAAGCACCCGCAGGGGCACTTGCCGTTGATGAACAGGCAGGACCATGCCCCGTCGCCGCACACCCGGCAGCCGGGGGAAAGGCGCCGGCAGTCCAGCTTGGTCCCCTTGCAGCCGAAGGCGATCTTTCCTTCAAGATCCGATAGTAGCGCCGCCCGGTGCCGCAGCGCCGCCTCGGCCTCGGGGGGAGTCGCCCATCGGATCTGGTCATATTGATCGCCATACTCGTCCCGATTGGCGCGGACGAATGCATCTATCGTCTTTTCTGAAAATGGCATGGAAAATCGTTCCGTGTAATCAGCGCAAATCAGCGGTTCAGACAAAATTCCCCGGCTTTAAG
>JAABTE010000101.1 GCA_011390035.1 Desulfobacteraceae bacterium
GGCCAGCGTCAGGGGGATGCCCTCGGAAGGCTTCAGGGCGGCCATCTCCCGTTCGATATCCTCCAGCGGCGCCATCACCGCCGTCATGGCCCCCGCACCGTTGCCGCCGGCCTCTGCCATCAGCCGGCCCCGCTCCCTGGCCAGCGTGCCCAGCGCCGCCGGCGCGATCCATCCGGCCGCGCACAGGGCGGTCAACTCGCCGAAGCTGTGGCCGCAGACCGCCGCCGGCGCCAGGCCGAAAAGATCCCTTAGCACCGAGAGCATGGCCAGGCTGACCGCGCCGATGGCGGGCTGGGCCGCGTCGGTTCGCCGCAGGTCCGCTTCCAGCCGGTCAAGCTCCGCCTTGTCCGTCGATGCCATGGGCGCGGGCAGGGGAAAGATGCGGCGGCTGACGGCGTCGCCCCCGGCGTCCGCCGCCTCAATGGCGGCCAGCGCCGACGGGAAAACGGCGATCAGATCCCGCCCCATCTCAAGGTATTGGCTGCCCTGACCGGGAAAGACGAAGGCGATGTCGCCCTCCGGCGCGCCCCGGCCATATAAGATATCGCCCGGCTTGATCCCGATTGCCGCCGCGCCTTCGCTGCCGATCGGGGCCGGCGCGGCCGATGACGAATCCGGCGACATTGACGAATCCGGCGAATCAGGCGAATCAGACAAGGCCGAGGAATGAGACAAGGCCGAAGATGCCAGCCGCGCCAGCGCCGCGTCGATGGCATTGAGAGCCGCGTCTGCAGCGGCTGTTTCCGGCGCCGCTTTTTGTATCTCCGTCATATCGAGCCGAATCAGCATCCGGTGGGCGTCAGCCGCTTTGAAATCGGCCCTGGACCGCCCGGCCCGATGGGACAGGTTTCGATGATCCGGATCATCCGCGATGGACTTCCGCAACTCCGTCAGCCGCGCTTTCAGCTCGCCGGCGCTTGCGCCGGAGGCGGCCAGGATCTCCACGGCGCCGTCCCAGGAGGCCGCTGTCTTCTCCGCCCGATGCTCTTCCAGCACCATGTGAAAGTTGCTGCCCCCGAATCCGAAGGCGCTCACGCCTGCTCGTCTCGGCAGGCCTTCGGAAACCCACGGGCGAGACCGGGTGTTGATATAAAAAGGACTGTCTTCCAGCCCCAGATTCGGATCGGGAGGCTCCGCCTTCAGGGTGGGCGGCAGCACCTTGTGATGCAGGGCCAGGGCGGCCTTGATCAGCCCGGCGGCGCCCGCGGCCGCCTTGGTGTGGCCGATCATCGACTTGACGGAGCCCACCGCGCAGCGCCGCCCGCCGCTCGCTCCGACTCCAGCTCCGACTCCAGCTCCAGCTCCGACTCCAGCTCTGACTCCGACTCCAGTTCCAGCTCCGACTCCAGCTCCAACTCCGCTTCCCGCCGGCTCCCCGGACGCGCCGAAAACCTGTTTCAACGCCTTGAATTCCACGGCGTCGCCCACCCGGGTTCCGGTGCCGTGGGCCTCCACCATTCCGATGGTGGAAGGATCGATCTCCGCCGCCGCATAGGCCCGCCGCAGGGCCAGGGCCTGCCCCTCGGCCCTGGGGGCATAGATGCTCTGGGAGCGGCCGTCGCTGCCGGAGCCGATGCCCCTGATCACCGCGTAGATCCGGTCTCCGTCCCGCTCCGCGGCATCCAGGGGCTTTAAGACCAGCAGGCCGATGCCTTCTCCCAGCACCGTGCCGTCTGCCCGGGCCGAAAAGGGCCGGGCGTCGCCGGTGGCCGACAGGATCTGGGTGCGGGAAAAACACATGTGCATGAAGATGTCGTTGAGAAGATCCACCCCGCCGGTCAGGGCCATGTCCGACCGGCCCGCGTAGATCTCCATCAGGGCCAGGTGGATGGCGCTCATGGAGCTGGCGCAGGCCGCGTCCACCACGCAGTTGGTGCCGCCCAGATCGAGGCGGTTGCAGATCCGGCCCGCCACCACGTTGCCCAGAAGGCCGGGAAAGGAGTTTTCCTGCCATCCCACATAGCTGTCCGCGATGCCCCGGATCACCTTTTCCGCGGTCTGGCCGTCCACTCCGGCCTCCGCCAGCGCCTTTCGCCACCTTGGGTGGCCCAGCCGCGCCCCCAGGGGGATCACAAGCTCCTGGGTGCCGGTGACGCCCAGGGTCACGCTGACCCGGCTCCGGTCAAAGGGCCTGCCGTTTTCGCCGTAGCCGGCGTCGGCCAGGGCCGCCTTGGCGGTCATCAGGCCCAGCAGTTGGGAGGTGTCCGTTGCCTCCAGCGCGTTGGGCGGAATGCCGAACTCCGACGGATCGAAGGAGACAGGGGAGATGAACCCGCCCCGGCTGCAATAAACCTGGTCCGGCGCCTTGGGGTCCGGGTTGTAGTAGTCGGCGGGGGACCAGTGGGTTTCCGGCACCTCGGTGATGGCGTCGATGCCGTGAAACAGCAGCCGCCAGTATCCGGTGGGGTCCGGCGATTTGGGGAAGACGCATCCGATGCCTATGATGGCCACCGGGATGGTGTTGTCCTTTCGGTTCCGGGAAGGTTGGGATGACATGTTCATTTTTTCCGTGAAGTTCCTCAAAGGGGGGCTTCCGTGTCTTGAAGGTATGCGTTGATCGTTTCCAGGGTCATGGGTCGAACGCCTTCCACAGCCGGGCTCAGGGCAATGCCCTGGTTGCGAAGGGCGGCGGCCCGCGTGGCCACGGCGGCCCCGAACATCAGGTTCATGGCCACCTCGGCCGTTCCGCGGTTTTCCGGCTTTTCCAGGAAGGTGCCCCGAACCCATTCGTTGAAGGCGCCCAGGGACGGGCCGCACCAGACCTGGTAATCGATCACCCGGTCGGCAACGCCCCCGGTGGCCCAGCCGGAGGCCCGGCCAAGGTAAGAGCGGAAAACCAGCGCCATCCGGTGGCGCGGGTCCCTTTCCGCCCGGTCGATATGGGACGGGTTGCGCCTTTCGAAGAAGGCCCGGGTGGCGGCCCATTCGTCGGCGAAGGAGCATCGGAAGAAATCCCGCTCCAGGACGGCCCGCTGGTCCGCCGGCACCGATTCCCACCGGTCGTGGGCCCGGTAGATCTCGTACAGCCGCGCCGCCCGCTGGGGAAACATGGTGCCCCTTTTGAGTACCTGCACCTTAACGCCCATTTCGAACATGTCCGCGGCCGGGGCCATGGTGATGTCCGCCTGGCAGGCCTCGGCCAGCATGCGCCGCACCCGCTCGGAGGTGCCCGCCTCCACGCAGGACTGGTTGATGGAGCCGGTGAGCACATAGGCCGCGCCCATGGCAAAGGCCGCCGCCGCAGCCTGGGGCGTGGCGATGCCGCCGCCCAGCCCGACCCTCGGAAACCGTTCGTAGGCGTGGCGGGCGGTCATCTCGTCCCGAAGGGCGATCATGGTGGGAAGCAGGGCCAGGGCCGGCTGGTTGTCCGTGTGGCCGCCGGAATCGGCCTCCGCCGTCAGATCCTCGGCTACCGGAATCCGGGCCGCCAGCCGGGCGGCCTCTGGGGTGATGCGGCCCTTTTCCAGAAGGCGGGCCACCAGCTTTTCCGGCGGCGGCGAAAGAAACCGCCGGGCCACCTCCACCCGGCTCACCTTTCCCACCACCTTGTTGGGGCAGATCACCCTTCCTTCGGCATCCGCGTGGATGCCGGAGAGCCGGTACCGGATGAGCGGCTCGGTCAGATTAAGGTAGGCCGATGCGCTAACCCGGCGCACGTTGTGGCGCAGATACAGGTCCACCGTGGCAGCCTCCAGCAGCGGATCGCCGGGGCTGTGGATCAGATTGACGCCCCAGGCCCCCGCCTCCCCCAGGGTTTCCCTGAGCCGGACCACGGCCGCCTCGATGGCCTCCGGCCCGAGTCCTCCGGCGCCGAAAAAGCCTATCATCCCGGCCCGTGCCATGGCCGTCACCATATTCACCGATGTAATGCCGTTGGCCATGGCCCCGGCCACATAGGCGTAGCGGAGGCCATGGTTCCGGCGAAATCCCGGATCTCCCAGCGCCTCCGGCGGCAGGGGCGGCGCATATGCCAGCAGGGGAAGCATCCCCTCCGGAGCCGGGGCACCAGGGGGAAGTACCCCATCCGGAGCCGGCGCCTCGGTGGGCCAGTATCCGCCGATCACAGCCCGACCGCCCGATCCACTGACGATTCGGCCGTTTCTCATGCCGACGAAGATGGGCCGGCGCACTCGAAAAAGCGCCTCCCGCAGGGCCGAATCCCCCGCTTCCGGCGGGGCGTCCGGCGCCCACCAGCCGTTTGTTTTCCTGTCTTTCCACATCTCGTTCAAGTCGATTGTCCCGAAAGCAAGCCGATTTCCCGGCTTGCGTCATAAATGCGTCATAAATTATGACGCCTAAATATATTGCTCATAGGAGGATTGGCTACAACATATGGTAAAAGCGAGAGGTTCCCGATCGAATCCGCCTTCTGACAAAAGATCTAAATGTAAAATAAATCGAAGGCAGTGTCAAGCATGTTAAAAAAACGGCGTGGATTTGAAGGCGAGGGGGGCCGGCGGAGCCTTTTTCACGCTCCGCCGGCCGAAGGATCAAAAAAGAATGCGGAGGCCGCCTGAATCCGGATGCGAAACGGACCCTTTCGAAGGTTGGCTGAACGTCGGCCCGATCTTAGCCCGAGCTCGGACGAAGTTTGGTCCGAACTCGGACTAAGTTCTGCCGAATCTTGGCCGCGCCTAAAAAAACTTGATCAGGGACAATGTGGTGACCTGTCCCTCCGGTCGATCCCTGGCCTCGAACTCCCATTGGGTCATCAGCGATGCCACGAAGCCGGCCCTGGGGATGAACAGGCTCACATGGGGGCCGATGCCATAGACCCGGTCGTGGTCGCTCTTGTCCCACAGGACATCGTCGCCGCTGTCGTCCGACACCTGCCACTGGCAGTATCCGGCGATGCCCAGATCCCATATCCATTCTCCGGCCAGGGTCTTGCCGATGCCCCATTCAAAATGAAAGTCGTCGCCCGGGGTAATATCGTCATCGTCCTTTTCCGCATGGATTTCATACCGCGCCAGAAGGGAAAAAGACCACGTTTTGGCCGGATCGGCGTAAACCGTGGCCCCGGCCGTGAACATGGTCGTCCAGAAGCCCTTTCCCGGAGAGGCGGGGTTGGTGTTGTCGTAGTCGCCCGTGGGAAGATAGAAGCCGAGCCCGAAGACGGCGTCGTACCATTTGCCGTGCCAGCCGAGGATCAGCGGCTCCACGATGATGTCGCCCAGGCCGAACTCGTTGCTGTGGATGCCGAGGGCGTCGATGTCGATGTCGGAATAGACAAGGGGGATGAACAGGTCCGCGCCGTAGTCGGCTCCCAGCAGCTTGTATTCGGAAACCCATATGAACCGATGGACGTTTGCGAACACGTCGGCGTCAAAGCCGATGTCGATCTCATCTCCGTCCGCGTCGGTGATGGTGTCCGCGGTGTAGTAGGTGTTATACATCCGGTAATACAGCCCGGGAGGCGGGAGCGTGGCGCCCTTGATGCCTTCCACGCCGTTGATGTAATGTCCCGTTTCCTGGGCGGCCATCGCCGGAAGGGCCGGAACCGCTCCTAATAGCAGGATTGCCAATAACTTGAATACCGATTTGCCCATTTCCGCTTCTCCTTTTTCGCTACAGAGGGTGCTTGCCGCTGGTTTCAGATGGCGCTGCCGCTGGCCTCAGAGGGCGTTGCCGCTGGTTTCAGATGGTGCTGCCGCTGATTTCAGAAGACGCTGGCGCTGGCCTCGGAAGATATTGCCGGCCGCCGGCCGCCGCAGTCCGGCCCCAAATACCCATTTTTGGATCTGAAATCAAGAACAAAATGGCCCCGCCGCCATCGGGCTGTCGATTATGGGTTGAAAAATCGGCGCTTAAGCGTTATAAATGGCCTGAGACGGATTGCGCGCCCCCGGCGCCCGAGCCGCGCCGAAACCCGGCAGAAGACGGAAAAGGACAGAACGGGAACACAGCACCAAGGGACGGAACAAAAAAAGGGACGGAACAAAAAAAAAGGAGTGGACATGGCCAGGACGATCGAAAAGAAGCAAGTCTGCAAATGCGAAAACTGCGGCAACGAGGCCGAGATGGTGATCACCTGCGCGCTGCCGGAAACCGGCGAGGCGGACAAGGCCGCCAAGCCGGCCCTGGTGAGCGATCATAAGGCGGGCGAGTCCGCCGACAAGGTCAAGGGCACCGGCGTTTGCTCCCATTGCGGCAACGAAGCCGACATGTGGATCGATATGTAGCCGGAAGCCGGCCGGAAGGAATCGGCTATATCGGAACACGGACAAACGCTCTAGGAGGATAACATGACGGAGAAATCAGCGGGCGGGGCCGACGGGGCCCCCGACGCGGCATGCGATACCCCGCCGATCAAGGACACAGGGCTGCGGGGCCTGGTGATCGCCAGCACGAAGGTCAGCAATGTCATGGGCAAGGAGGGCAAGCTGATTTACAGGGGTTATCGGATCGAGGACCTGGCCATCAACGCCAACTTCGAGGAGGTGATCCACCTGCTGCTGTATGAAAAGCTCCCCTCCAAGTCGGAGCTGGCGGCCTTCAAGTCCCGCCTGAACCGGGAGCGGCCCGTGCCGGACGCGGTACTCGACGCCCTCAGGACCCGCCCGTCCGATTCCCTTCCCATGGACATCCTCCAGGCGGCCGTGCCCATGCTGGCCAACCATGACCCGGACGTGTCGGAAGCCACAAGGGAGGCCACCCTCCGCATGGGCACCCGCCTCATCGCCCGCTTCCCCACGGTGCTGGCGGCCTGGGAGCGGATTCGAAACGGCCTCGATCCGGTGGCTCCCACGCCGGATCTGGATCAGTCCGGCAACTTTCTGTATATGATGACCGGCAAGATGCCGGACAGCGAGGTGGATCATTTCTTCGACATCTGCCTCACTCTCCACGCCGAGCACTCCTTCAACGCCTCCACATTTGCGGCCCGGGAGGTCGCATCCACCCAGGCCCACATCTACGCCGCGGTGGCCGCGGCGGTGGGCTCGCTCTCCGGCGCCCTGCACGGCGGCGCCAACACCCGGGTGATGAAAATGCTCAGGGAGATCGGCGAAAAGGACCGGGTCAAGGACTATGTGGACCGTCAGATCCAATCGGGCGGCAAGATCATGGGGCTGGGCCACGCCGTGTACGATGTGGACGACCCCCGCGCCCGGATTCTGGCCCCCATGTCCAAGCGGATGGGCGAGCGGTCCGGCGATCTGAAATGGTACGAGATCACCCGGGAGCTGGAACGGGAGGCCAAGGCCGCCTTCAAGGAGAAAAAGGGCAGGGACATCCCTGTGAACGTGGATTTTTACAGCGCCTCGCTTTATTACGCCATGGGCATCCCCATCGACCTGTTCACCCCCATCTTCGCCATCTCCCGCATAGCCGGGTGGGTGGCCCACGTGCTGGAGGAGCAGTACGCGGACGCCGCCCCCAAGCCGATGCTCTACCGGCCGGAATCCGATTATGTGGGCGATTACTGCGGCCCGGACGAGTGCCAATGGTCGCCCATGGATAAGCGATAGCGCCTGGCGCCAACACCATCCGGCGGCGGCCTTAGCGCCGCCGCCGCATCGAGGTTCATTGCGTGTTAAAAAAACGAAACATGCGGATGACGCGCCAGCGTCGCGTCATCCTTGAAACGCTGCGCGAAAGCAACGCCCACCCCAGCGCGGACGAGGTGTATGAGCTGGTGCGCCGGAAACTGTCCCGCATCAGCCTGGGAACCGTCTATCGAAACCTCGACATCCTCGCCGAGCTGGGGGAAATCCAGAAGATCGCCCTGAGCGGCAGTCTCAACCGCTTTGACGGCGAAACCCGAAAACACTACCACATCCGCTGCATCAACTGCGACCGGCTGGATGACGCCCCCATGGGCACCCTTGAAGATATCGAAGAGGGCATAGGCGGCGCCACCCGCTACAAAATAATCGGCCACCGCCTGGAGTTCATGGGCCTTTGCCCCGAGTGCCTGGACATAGCCACCGACCGCTGGTGATCCCCACAGACACCCCCTCCGTTATCCCCCCGCCCGCTGTCCGTCCACTGAGTCCACTGAGTCCACTGAGTCCACCACACCACCAAAACCCCCGGTGTCTTCCCTCACCCCAGAGCCCCGGTGTCTTCCCTCACCCCAGAGCCCCGGTGCCTTTCCTCACCACGGAACCCCCGTGCCTTCCCTTACCCCAGAACCCCCGCCACCCGGTCAATCTGGTCTTCCAGCAGATAAACATGCGGCGCGAACCGCGTCCGTCCCATCCGGCTGGCCGCCACAATGCCATTGGCCTTCAGCC
>JAABTE010000102.1 GCA_011390035.1 Desulfobacteraceae bacterium
GGGAATCGGATGATTTCATCTACCGCGCCTGGCGCATCCGGATTCTGGAGAGCGATCTGGGTCGAAGATTGTCCCGGCTGAAGGAATTATGGCTGGAAACGGGCAGCGGCTATGTTGCCTACGAGCTGGCCCGGGAGTACAAGTACACCGGGGTCGTTTCGGAAGCGGTGGATTACCGCCGTTATTGCGATATGCTCACATGGGCCAATAAAGCGTTGAGCGCCAGAAGGCCCATTGATCCCGATATGGTCAAGTGGGTCGAGGACATACGGAGTCGGATCGCCGAGCCGGTGGAGAGGGTGGCGGATGCGAGCGGGGCGACCCTTGCCGGGGTTTATGTGCCCATCATGGGGGCGGCGTAAGAGCGCGTTTCACCCCGAATACTTTCCCAAAAGGTTTCAAATCGCCCTAAAGTATGATATCGGATGCGACGGTAAGATGATGAAACCGGCGATTGCCGATGGATGGGAAAGGGAGGCGCTGAAGAGTGGAAACGGCCATGGAAGGGGAAGTCGAAAGGTTTTTCAAGGGGTACGGGCGGGCGGCGCGGGTGCGCGTTACCCGCACGACGACGGTGCCGGACCCGTTCCGGGCGGCGCTGTATGCCCGGGCGCCGGATCTGGGGCCCCGGGTCCTCTTTTTTTCCGGCGGATCGGCCCTCGGCCCCATCTGCCCGGAGCTGATCCGGCACACCCACAACTCGGTCCACATCATCACGCCCTTTGACTCCGGCGGCAGCTCGGCCCGGCTGCGGGAGGCCTTCGACATGCCGGCCATCGGGGATGTGCGCAACCGGCTGCTGGCCCTGGCGGACCGGAGCGTTCAGGGGCATCCGGACGTGTATCGGCTGTTCGCCCATCGCTTCGCCAAGGACGGGGACCCGGCGGAGCTGGCCGCGACACTGGCGGACATGGTCCGGGGAACGCATCCGCTGATGGCGGCGGTCCGCGATCCGCTGCGGGCCATCGCCCGGCATCATCTGGGGCTGTTCGAGCGGTGGATGCCGGCCGATTTCGATCTGCAAAAGGCCAGCATCGGGAACCTGATTCTGACCGGGGGCTATTTAAACTGCGACCGGAATATGGCGCCGGTGATCTATCTTTTCTCCAAGCTGGTAAGGGCCCGGGGGGTGGTGCGGCCCCTGATCGATCGGCGCCTGCACCTGGTGGCGGAGCTGGCCGACGGCCGGCGCCTGGTGGGCCAGCACCTGATCACCGGTAAGGAGCGCCCGCCCATAACCGCCGATGTCTCGCGCATCTACCTGAGCGAGCGGATGGATGATCCCGCCCCAGTCGATCCGCCCCTTTCCGACGAGGTCCTGCGCCTGATCCGCCGGGCGGACCTGATCTGTTATCCCATGGGGAGCTTTTTTTCAAGCATTCTGGCCAACCTGCTGCCCTCGGATGTGGGGGCGGCGGCGCGGGCCAACCCGTGCCCCAAGGTGTTCGTGCCCAACACCCTGCCGGACCCGGAGCTGCGCGGCCTGAGCCTGACCGACCAGGTGGCCCGCCTGGTGGCCTGCCTGAGGCCGCGATCGGGATCGGCGCCGGCCGTGCATCCGGCCCGGCATCCGGCCGTGCATCCGGCCATGCATCCGGCTGTGCATCCGGCCGTGCATCCGGCCGTGCATTCGGCCGGGCATCCGGCCGTGCATTCGGCCGGGCACCCGGCTCGGCATCCGGCCCGGCACCCGGATGGCCCGGACGGCCCGGCGGACCACTCCGCCCTCGATTTCGTCCTGGTGGATCTTGAAAACGGCCGGTATCCGGGCGGAGTCGATCCGGCGGCCCTGGCCCGGCTGGGGGTGACGGTCATCGACGCGCCCCTTGCGGCCGGCCCGGACGACCCGAGCATTCAGGGGGCGCTGCTGGTGCCGGCGTTGCTGTCGCTGGTCTGATAAGGAAGCGATTCCCGCCAGTCCGGCAATCCGTATTTTTTCTGAAGGTCGGCCAGTTCGCCGGATTCCCGCATCCTTTCCACCGCCTCGGACAGAATCCGCCCGTGGACGGCTGACTGCGGCAGGGCGGGGGAGAAGGCGATGTTGGCGGCCCGGGGCGGCACGGCCTCGCCGGCAGCCTTGAGCCCGTCCGCAAGGTCCATTTCGCTTGCGGCCAGCCAAAACACGGCGGGCGTTTCAATCAGCGCGTCGATGCGGCCGTGGACCAGCTTGCGGATGTTGGTTTTAAGGGGAGTTTCGCCGCTGGCGATCTGGATGCGGTTGGGCTCGTGCATGTTTTCAAGGATGTAGTCGTCAATATCCAGGCTGTAAGCATAGTCGTTGATCACGCCCAGGGAGATGAAGCGCAGGGTGGCGATGGATTGGTAGGTCCACTCCGTTTTGACATCCACGAAGATGGAAAAGCCCACATGCGCCAGGGCGTTTTCCGGATAGATGAAATCCGGGGCGTCTTCCTTGTAGGCGCCGGCGATGGCGTTGATCAGGCCCCGCCGGGCCGAGACGATGGCCCGGGCCCAGGGGATGATCTTGTAGCGGACTTCGTGGCCGGCCGGCTCGAAGGCGCGGCGGGCCACTTCGATCATGTAGCCCGGCCGGTCGGAATCGGGTTCGCAGTTGAAGGGGCACCAGTGGTCTCCGGCGATCACGATGGTTTCCGCAGCTTCAGCCGCCGCGGCCGGGGCCGTAAACATTACCAGCGACATTGGCCCCAGCAGCGCCGCGATCAGCAGGGCGGCGGCCGTCCGCCCTGGAAAACGGCGCGCCGGTGCGCCGCCCTTTGGGTTCCTTTTCATTGGCTCACCTCATCAGATAAAAGCCGATATCCGCGTCCGCTCCTCCGCCGAACACGGAGCGGAACTGGACGCCGTAATCCCGGTCGATCATGAAGACGTTGCGGACCTCCACGATCTTGCACAGGTGCTTCTTTTTATGACCGTCCACCAGATCGAAGCAGACCTCGTGGGGATACTTCGGATCGAGGTGGACGGGCTCGTGGGTTTCAAAGCGCAGACCGGTTCTGGACAGGTTGGTGATGGTGACGGGGATCTGCCGGACGCCGCGCTTGATGTAGCCGGGGAATTTCACGTTCTTCCGGAAGTTCTGCCGCCGATCGATGATGATGGGAAACACATTGCCGCAGGGGCACTTGGCCCGCAGCCGCAATTCCTTTTCAAAGCCCTTGAACTTTCCCAAGTTCCTGAACTGACCGAACTCGCACTTGGGGCAGGTGATATAGACGCTGTCCTGGTCCTCGGGTAAAAAAACCTTTTTGACTTCCTTTTTGACTTCCTCGCTCATCTTGCTTTTTCTCTGGTTCTCTGGTTTTTTCTTGGATGTTCCATCGTGGCGGGGAGGCCCATGCGCCGCCATGCCCAAATGCATATCACCGAAACGAATATCATGGTGAAAAGCCTTCGTCAAGCCCGGAATGAGGGGGCGCGGGGACGTGGCATCCGCCCCTGTCGGAGACCTGCAAGGATGCCTTGCCTGCTTTATCCGCCGCAAATACAGCCTCCCGCCCATTGCCGGCCCCGCGATTGTCGATAGACTGAAAGACACACAGGAACGGAAATGGCCCTGAGCCCCGGGCTCCGATACTGGTCCAGGGAAATCGGAAACAGGAGAGATGAAAATGTCGAAAACCACGGCGGCGGATGTTATGATGGAGATCCCGATGGCATCGGACACGTATCAACCGGCCCCAGAGGCCGCTCGCTACGGCGACATGGGCCGCAACCTACCTGCGCCGGGCTCTTCCGGCGCCGTTGTGGAGCGGGTGGATGTGGCCGCCTATCGGATTCCCACCGACTTTCCAGAGTCCGACGGCACCCTGTCCTGGGACAGCTCCACCATCGTGATCGTTGAGGTTCGCGGCGGAGGCCAGGCGGGCCTTGGATATACCTATGCCGGAACCCCCGCTGCCGCCTTTGTCCGCGATGTGCTGGCCGGCGTCGTGACGGGGCCCGATTGCATGGCTGTCGGCGGGATATGGCAAAGGATGCATCGGATCTCGCGCAACCACGGCCGGCCCGGGGTGGCCGCCATGGCCATGGCGGCCGTGGACGTGGCCCTATGGGATCTGAAGGCCCGGCTGCTGGGCGTTTCCCTGCTGGACCTTCTGGGGCCCGTCCGGGACGCGATCCCGGCCTGCGCCAGCGGCGGGTTCGCCTCCTATCCGCTGGACCGGCTTCGGGATCAGCTCGGGGGCTGGGCGAGGGACGGCTTCGAGATGGTGAAGATGAAGGTGGGCGCTCATCCGGAGATGGATCTGATCCGGGTTCAGGCGGCCCGGGAGGCCATCGGCGACGACACGGCACTCTTTGTGGACGCCGCCGGCGCCTATTCGCGGAAGCAGGCCCTGGCCTTTGCCGAGGCTTTCGCGGCCTTTGATGTGAAGTGGTTCCAGGAGCCGGTCACCTCCGATGACCTGGAGGGGTTGCGCCTGATCCGGGACCGGGCGCCCGCCGGCATCGAAATCGCCGCCGGGGAATACGGCTTCGCGGATGGCTACTTTCTGAGCCTGCTGGGCGCCGGCGCGGTGGATGTGCTGATGGCCGACGCCACCCGGTGCGCCGGCGTCACCGGGTTTTTGCGGGCCGGGGCGCTGGCCGGCGCCTGGCAGATTCCCTTTTCGGGCCACTCCGCCCCGTCGATTCACGCCCATTTGTGCTGCGCGGTGCCATCGGCGCGCCATCTGGAATATTTTCATGATCATGTCCGCATCGAGGGCATGCTCTTTGACGGCGTCCCCACTCCTGCCGGCGGACGGCTGCGGCCGGACCGCTCCCGGCCCGGCCTTGGGCTGACGCTGAAGGCGGCGGACGTGGAAAAATATCGGTTGACGCTATGACATTTCAAAAAGCCACGGAACCCGATTCCCATTCAAAGGCCGAAGTAATGGACCCCCCGGTTCCTGTCTGCTCGCCGCTTTGCCCCGGCGGACCGCCATGTGCGCTTCAATCCACCATCACAGCTCGTCTAACCGCGCCACCTGGAGGATCGGCCGGTTTTCGCCCATCCCCCCGGCCGTGCCGGCCAGGCGCACCCGCCGGCCGCTCATGCCGGCCAGCCGCAGACCCTCGGGACTGCCCATGTCGATCAGGTATTCCTTTTCCTCGTAGGTGGCGATGACGAAGGCGGTGGGATTGCCGTCCGCGTCCCAGGCCGCCGGGACAATTATGCCGGTGGCGACGATCTCATCGTTTTCATTCATGCCGGTTGTGGTGTTCATCCGCCGATGTCCTTGTCCGCGTCGGTGGGGGGGTCCCCCGGCGCGACCCGCGTAAAAAAATCCAAAACATGCCGCTTCCGCTTCCGCCGTCCCCATGGACAAAGCAAGGAGCGTGCCATTGCAAAAAGACCGCCCCCCGTGGGCGTTCCGCTCTTTGGCGCCCTTTCCGGTGGGAACCGCCGGTTCAGCAAATGGGCGCCTCTGATGAACCCGTCTTTCCGAATCCGGCCCGCCGCCTCATATTTTAAGCGTCGGATCGCGTGTCACCGCCATAAGGATGCAAAAAATGCTGCTGAATCGGATAAGCCTTAAGCAAAAGTTCCTGTTCTCATCCATCTTTCTGATCATTGTCGGCATGGGGCTTTCCGGCGCTGTTTCATACCACAGCCTCAAGGGCGCCATAGGCGAGCTGGCCTCGAACCAGATTCGACAGACCGCCGATTACGCCGCGCGGCAGATCGCAATCTGGCTCGACAATGTCCGCCTGAACATGAGGGGCTGGAGCAACGACAAGATCTTTCAGACGGCGATCCAGGACAGTTTCTTCGGCAAGAGCGCACGGACGGTGGCCGCCGAGATCCTTGGTACCATAAAGACCGATCAGACCTTTTCCGCGAATCCCTGGCCGGCGCCATATATCTTTCCCGGGTGAGGGAGAGCGAGGTGACCGGCAATCCGGTGCTGACGATCTCCGTAAACAAGATATCCAGGTCGAACGAAGACACCTATCGCATCATAAAGGTCATCGACGATATCGCCTTTCATACCAATCTGCTGGCGCTGAACGCGGCCATCGATGCGGCCCGCGCCGGGGAGGCGGGCGCCGGATTCGCCGTGGTGGCCGGCGAGGTCAAGGCGCTGGCCGCGAAGGTGTCAGAGGCGGCCGGAAACACCGCGGAGCTGGACCGGGCGGTGGGCATCCTGATGAAGACCGTCGAGGGCTGAATCCGCTTACGAATCCGGGTATTTCGGCCCCACCCGCCTTTGGTGTCGGCGGCGGAAGGATTCGGCAGGGCGGCGACGGTGATCAGCGCTGCCAGCAAATAACGGAGAAGGTATGAATGACAGACGCGCATGATGTACTCCTTTCAGTCAATCAGTGGATGTATTTTTCCCGGTTGTAACGGATTTGGTGGAGTGACTTTTTTTGCCGGACATCAAGCGCAATATGTGAAGGATATACAGGTGTCTGAACCGCTGCTCTCGTCCCCCCTTGCCTGCCGGCTCAATATACCCTTTTCACCTTATTTCCCCCGATTCGCCAAGATCCTACTATAGAAAAGGCGCTTTGATGGACAGAAAGAGATTTATCTCATTGAAGCGCTAAAATCCGGGGAAAACCCCGTATGCCAACACAAGTAACTGGAAATGAAAAGGAGGTATGCGAAATGCCGGTATCCATCCAACACAGGCCCCGAACCTTTTTTCTGGCGATCCTGCTGATAGGACTGGCCGGCTGCCGGACCCCCGGCGGCCCCGTGGCCCAGGTGCCGTTAGACAACCCGGCCATGCCCGAGTTTCAGCGGGAGGCCTACACCGATATCGAGGCGGATGGCCGCGTGTTCTGGGTGGACAGCGAGGCGTCGGAGGTTCGATTGTATGTGTGGCGCGGCGGCCCGCTGGCGGAAAAGGGCCACAATCATGTGATGCGGGTTCGGAACATGGAGGGCGCCGCCTTTGTTCCAGACAACTTTCTTGAGAATTCGTTGCGGGTGGATATCGTCTTTCCCGTCAGGGATATCGAGGTGGACCCACTGCCCCTCAGGGAACGGCTGGGGGGCGCCTTTGCCGGCTCAGGCATGACCGAAAAGAGCGCTGCCGCAACGCGGGACAACATGCTGGGGGACAAGGCGCTCAATGCCGAGCGGTTTCCCGCCATCGGCATCAGCGTTCGAAAGGCGATCGGCGAGCCGCCGAGGCTGGCGCTGGAGGTGGCTGTTGCCTTGCACGGAATCCGGCGGATGGTTTCCGTACCGGCCACCCTTCAAGTGGAGGGGGATCAATTGACGGCAACGGGGGCCTTTCTTATCCAGCAGACCCGCTTCGGCATCAAGCCGTTCAGCGCCATGGGCGGGGCCTTGTATATCGAGAACCCGATCATGGTAGAATTCACGATCGTGGGGCGGGCCAATCAGAACGGTTGATTCGTCCCTTTCAAACGGCTGTCAAACTCATTGTCGGAATCTCGATGAAATTGGAAGGCGCTTCCTGTTTTTTCTGAATGGCAAAAAAGCGCCTTTCTATCTCCTTCAGGACACTGGCCTGATAGTAGATCATGCCGCAGTTCAGACACATTTCAACAGGAGTATCCGGAACTAGTAAATAATTGCCCTTGTATGAGTAGAGATAGTCGGTTTTTCGCTCTTCATATTCGGATTTTCCGCAGAAATTACATTTTTTTTCCTTCATTTTTTAATCCTTCTTGTCCAAGGATCCAAGAATTTCGGGGGCTTTGGAATATATACTGTAATGATTGCGATATGATCGCCCCGCCAACCACAAATGACATGAATGGGAATGTTGTCTGAAAAGCCTAGAATAAGGCAGCTTTTGCCCCGATCATCATCAGAGTAATATTCCAGAATTTCTCCATCGATAATGGCATTTTCGATCTGATGAAAGCTTAAATCATCCGTTTTTCTTTCTATCTCCGCGTGCAAGGTAAATACATATTGATTGGTTTTAACTTTTTCAATGATTACGTCAAGATTCATTAGCCCGGCCTTTTATAGTCATAAACATGCCCCCGTTCATTCCGCCGCCGGGTCGCAGTCTCTCAGGATGCCGCAGAAGATCTCCGCGGCGCCCACCACGCCCACCAGGCGGCCCTCGCCGTCGAGGATGGGCACGGGAACGCCGGTTTCGTGGTTGATCTCCACGGCCGCCCGCATGGGGGTTTCCGGGCGGGCCGACACCATGGTGGGGGTCGGCAGCGCCCGCAGGTCCAGGTCCTCGGCGAAGGCCGCAAGGGGGATGAGCCCGTCCCGTCCCGTCACCTCCTCGATCCGGCCCTCCTCGGACAGGC
>JAABTE010000103.1 GCA_011390035.1 Desulfobacteraceae bacterium
GCGTGCCGGACCAGTTGGCGGATGCGCCGAACCAGATGCCGAGCGTGCCGGACCAGTTGGCGGATGCGCCGAACCAGATGCCGAGCGTGCCGGACCAGTTGGCGGATGCGCCGAACCAGGTGCCGAGCGTGCCGGACCGGGTTGCGGCCGCGCTGGCCGGGGCGGCGGCGCGGGCCGAGGCGCGGCTGTCGGCAATCGACCAGGCACTGGAAAATCCGGACGCCATGGAGGATCGCTCCCGTTACCGGCGCGATCTCCGGGAATATCAGGCCCTCCGCAGGGCGGTGGACGACCGGCGGGAAAGCGCCGAGCTGGCGGCCCGCGCCGCCGGGGCCGATGCCCTGAGGGAGGCGGCGCCGACGGCCATCCGCCAGGCCCTGGCGTCGGACCTGGCCGCCATGGAGCGGGGCGAGGCCGAGATGCTGCATGCCCTGGCAGAGCGGGTCCTGCCGGCGGGCGGGCGCAGCGTGTACGGCATCCATGTGGTGCGATCCGGCGAGAACATCTGGAACATCCATTTCGATTTTCTCCGGGAGTATTTCAGTCGGCGGGGCATCGCGATCACCACCGCGGCCGACGAGCCGGACGACCTCGGACGGAGTTCGGGAATCGGGAAAATTCTTAAATTTTCCGAAGGCATGGTCTATATCTTCAACATCCGGGAAGGGCGGCTCTCGCCGGATCTGAACCTGATCCATCCCCGGAGCAAGATCATCGTATTCAACATGGGAGAGGCCCTGGCCCTGCTGCGCCGGATTGATCGCCGGAACATCCACCGCCTCCATTATGATGGCCATGCCCTGTGGATTCCCGCGGGATAGGGGGACGGCCGATCCGACGGCGGCGGGGGAAACGGGCAAGAAATATTTGACGTTCCTGAAATATTTTCTTATACTCCCCCTTTTAGCTGATATAGCTGGCATAAAAACCCATGGGGCAAAGGAGGAAGCATCTTGTTAGGAATCGCATACGCAATGGGTCAGGGCGGCGCGCCCGGTGGCCAGGGCGGTGGGGGCCTGGGGCCGTTCATACCGCTCATTCTGATGTTCGTGATCTTTTATTTCCTGCTGATCCGGCCGCAACAGAAAAAGGCCAAGGAGCACCAGGAGATGATCAACAACCTGAAAAAAGGCGACAAGGTTATCACCGGCGGCGGCATTCACGGCCGCATCGTCAGCGCCGAGGAGGGGACCGTGAACGTGGAGATCGCAGACAAGGTCCGGGTGAAGGTCAACCGGGGCAGCATCGCCGCCCTGGCGCAGGCCGGCGCCCCGCCCCCTCAGTTGGCAAAAGAGAGCAAGAACGATTCCAAAACCAAATAAGTTCCCGGTTCTATTTGAAAAGGCCCCCTTTAGCCGGCGACCCGCCAGCTCTGGCGGGGCTTTTATGCGGATGAAGAAAGGAACATCGCGTTGAAGCATCTGTCATTCAAACTCTTTCTGGTTCTCGCGGTATTGATCGCGGCCATCATCTACCTGCTTCCGACGCTCAATTCGGGTATATGGCCGCACAAGAAGATCAATCTCGGCCTTGACCTTCAGGGCGGCATGCACCTGGTGCTGGAGGTGGACACCGAAAAGGCGGTGGAAAGCACCATGGAAAGCGCCCTCCAGGAGATACGGGAGCAGGCCCGAACCGATCGCATCCCCTTGGCCGGTTTGAGCCGGACCCGGAGCGCCCTGCATGTGGTGGTCAACGGCGCCGAGCCCATCCAGAACTTCCGGAAGATGCTGGATGAAAACTTTCCGGACCTGCGGGCGGTCAGCCGCGACGAGGGCGCCGACCGGCTGGAGATGACCCTGGACCTGCCCGAGCGGGAGGTGGAAAACATCCACCAGTTCGCCGTGGATCAGGCATTGGAGACCATCCGGAACCGCATCGACGAGTTCGGCGTGAGCGAGCCGGACATCCGGCGGCAGGGGGAAAGCCGCATCCTGGTGCAGTTGCCCGGCATAAAGGACACCAAGCGGGCCAAGGACCTGATCGGCAAGACGGCCCAACTGGAGTTCAAGCTGCTCGACGAGGATGTCGATCCGGCCGCGGCCGAGGCGAAGGGGACCCCGCCCGACGCCGAGCTGCTCTACCAGGTGCGCGTGGACCCGGAAACCAACCGCTCCGCGCGGACCCCCTACGTTGTCAAGAAGCGGGCCCTGCTCACCGGCACCTATCTGACCGACGCCCGGGTGCAGATCGATTCCCAGTTCAACGAGCCCTACGTCTCCATCAAGTTCGACCGGCAGGGGGCCCGGATCTTCGAGCGGGTAACCGGCGAAAACGTGAAAAAGCGCCTGGCCATCGTGCTCGACGATCGGGTTTATTCCGCCCCGGTCATCCAGGAGCGAATCGCCGGCGGCGAGGCCCGGATCACCGGCAACTTCACCACCGAGGAGGCCCGGGACCTGGCCATCGTGCTGCGGGCGGGCGCCCTGCCGGCGCCGGTGAACATCCTGGAAGAGCGGACCGTGGGGCCCTCTCTGGGCGCCGACTCCATCCGCAAGGGCATCATGTCCATGATCGTGGGCGGCATCCTGGTGGTGATCTTCATGGTGATCTACTACCGGACGGCCGGGCTGATCGCCGATCTTGCCCTGGCCTTCAACATCCTGCTGATCGCCGCCGGCCTGGCGGCCTTTCAGGCCACCCTCACCATGCCCGGCATCGCCGGCATAATCCTGACAATCGGCATGGCGGTGGACGCCAACGTATTGATATTCGAACGCATACGGGAGGAGCTGGGGCTGGGCAAAACGCCCTTTGCGGCCGTAGCCGCGGGCTATGACCGGGCCACACTGACCATCCTGGACGCCAACGTGACCACCCTCATCGCCGCCCTGGTGCTGTTTCAGTTCGGCACCGGCCCGGTCAAGGGCTTTGCCGTCACCCTCAGCCTGGGCGTCATCTCCAGCCTCTTCACGGCGCTGATCATGACGCGGCTGATCTTCGATTATCTGCTGGTCAACCGGAGAATGAAGGTGTTGAGCATCTAACCGCTCCGAGGCAGCGCAACGGCATCAACTCATCAGCATAAGGATATCGCTTCATGCAGTTCATAAAGCCAGGCATCAACATCGATTTCGTCGGCAAGCGCAAGTACGCCTATGTCCTGTCGGCGGCGCTCATGCTCTTCAGCTTCGGGTTCATCCTGCGGGGGCTCAATTTCGGCATCGACTTCGTGGGCGGAACGGTGGTCCAGGTCAAGTTCGACCAGAAGGTGGCCATCGCGGACATCAAAAAGGGGCTCGCGTCCGTGGGCATCGCCGCCGCCGCGGTTCAGGAGTTCGGCGACGCCGAGGAGCATGAATACCTCGTCCGGGCCGACGTGTCCGCCGCCGAGGGGGAGGGGATCGAAGACAAGGGGCTCGCGGAAAGGGTGGGCGCGGCCCTGACCGCCGCCACCGGCCACCCCGCCGAGATCCGCCGGGTGGAGATGGTCGGACCCCAGGTGGGCAAGGACCTGCGGCGCAAGGCGCTGTTTGCCATGTTCTACGCCCTGATCTTCATCAGCATTTATATATCGGGGCGCTTCGAGCTTCAGTGGCTCAAGAGCGGGGCCATGTCCGCCGGCCTGATCGCCGCGGTCTATCTGCTCTCCCGGCTCAACGTGAGCATCACATGGCTCATTCTGGCGGCCCTTTCGGTGACGATGGTTCTCTTCTGGTTTCTGAACCTGCGCTACGCCATGGGGGCCATCGTGGCCCTGGTCCATGACGTGACCATCACGGTGGGGATCTTCGGCCTCTTCGGAAAGGAGTTCTCCCTGCCCATCATCGCCGCGCTGCTGACCATCATCGGCTATTCGCTCAACGACACCATCATCGTCTATGACCGGATCCGGGAGAACCTGCGGCGGTACTTCAAAAACCCCCTGGAGGTCACAGTCAACAAGAGCATCAACGAGACCCTCAGCCGGACGATTCTCACCTCCGGCACCACCCTTGTGGTGGTGATCTGTCTGTTCACCCTGGGGGGCGGGATCATCCATGATTTCGCCTTCGCCCTGCTGGTGGGCATCTGCGTGGGCACCTACTCTTCCATCTATGTGGCCAGCCCGGTCCTGCTGGCCTGGGAGCGGTCGCGGAAGCGCTAGGGCGCCGGAAGCGGCTGATTTTTCAATGGATACGGAGCCCGACATGGAACATGCGCTGCCATGGCTGAGGCTGGCCAGCGTTCCCGGCGTCGGGGCCCACCTGTTCAAGCGCCTGATGGCGCGATTCGGCTCGCCGGAGGCGGTTTTCGCCGCAGATCCGGCCGAACTGGGCCGGGTGGAGGGCATCGCGGACCGGCTGGCCCGGACTCTGCCGAATCACCCTGCGCCGGACTGGGCGCGGCGGGAGATCGACCTGGCCGGCCGGAGCGGGTTCCGCATTCTGACCCAGTCGGACCCGGGCTATCCCTTCCTGTTGCGCCAGATACCCGATCCGCCGCCCTGCCTTTATGTTTACGGGGATCTGACCGCATCCGTCCGGCGCATCGCCATCGTAGGGTCCAGGGACGCCACGCGCTATGGCGTCATGGCGGCCCGGCGGCTGGCATCGGAGCTGGCCGCCATGGGGATCGGCATCGTCAGCGGCATGGCTCTTGGCATCGACACGGCGGCCCACTCGGGGGCCCTGTCTGTGGGCGGGGAGACCATCGCCGTTCTCGGCTCCGGGCTCGGCCGGGTCTATCCGTCCCGGAACCGCCGGCTGTTTCACCAGATCGCGGAAAGCGGGGCCGTGGTGTCGGAGTTTTCCATCGACGCGGGGCCGGAGGCCCACCACTTTCCCATCCGGAACCGGATCATCAGCGGCATGAGCCTCGGCGTGGTGGTGGTGGAGGCGGCGGCCCGGAGCGGCTCGCTGATCACCGCCCGGCTGGCGGCCGAGCAGGATCGGGAGGTGTTCGCCATACCTGGAAGCATCCACTCGGGCCGCAGCGCGGGGGCCCACAACCTGATCAAACAGGGGGCTCGCCTGGTGGAGGGGGTGGATGATATACTTGACGAGCTGGCCCATATGCTCCGCGAACCGGACGCCCCGGCCGTCCGGAGGACCCGGGCCCGCCAGATGCCCCTGATGGATGACGATGAATCTGCCATCTACCGGGTTCTGGGCCCGGAGCCCATCCACATCGACGACCTGTGCCGCCGCCTGGCCATGGCGCCGGCCCGGCTGCTGGGCCTGCTGACGCAACTGGAACTCAAGGGCGTCGTGATCCAGTCTCCCGGAAAGCTGTTTTCCGTGGAAATGCGGCATGTGGGGTGAGTTTGAAACCATTCTCCCCGGGCTTTCGAAATGCCGGACGCGCGGGGATGTTTTATCCGTAAAGACGCTTCATCCCTAAATAGGAATCAACGTGACCAAACCGTTAGTTGTGGTGGAATCCCCCACCAAGGTTCGAACGATTAAAAAATATCTGGGAGATGACTACAACATCTCCGCCACCGTCGGCCACATCAAGGACCTGCCGGATCGGGAGATCGGCATCGACATCGATGACGGCTTCAAGCCCATGTACCGCAACATTCCGGGCAAGCAGAAGGTGATCACCGCCCTGAAGCGGGCGGCCGGCGACGCCACGGATGTCTATCTGGCCCCCGACCCGGACCGGGAGGGCGAGGCCATCGCCTGGCACACCGCGGAGGTGCTGCACAGGAAGGGCCGGCAGTTTCACCGGGTGCTCTTTCACGAGCTGACGCCCCGGGCCATAAAGGCAGCCATGGCGGCCCCGGAATCGCTCCACAAGGCCAAGTACGAGGCCCAGCAGGCCCGGCGGATTCTGGACCGGCTGGTGGGTTATCAGATCTCGCCGCTGCTGTGGAGGAAGGTCAAGCGCGGCCTGAGCGCCGGCCGGGTGCAATCGGTGGCCGTGCGCATCATCTGCGAGCGGGAGCGGGAGATCCAGGTTTTCGACCCCCGGGAGTACTGGTCCATCACGGCCCACCTGGAGGGAGAAAGCCCGCCCCCCTTCATCGCCCGCCTGACGCGAAAGATCGGGGAAAAGGACAAGATCAACATCCCGGACGGGGCGGCGGCCGAGGCGATCCTGTCTGCGCTTGAGGGCAGGGCGCCGGTGGTGGACAAGGTGGTCAAAAAGACCACCCGCCGAAACCCGCCGCCGCCCTTTACCACCAGCAAGCTCCAGCAGGAGGCCATCCGCCGGCTGCGGTTTTCCGCCAAAAAGACCATGATGGTGGCCCAGCAACTCTACGAGGGCATCGACCTGGGGCCGGGCGAGCCGGTGGGCCTGATCACCTACATGCGGACAGACTCCACCCGGATTTCGGCGGACGCGGCCCAGGAGGCCCTGGCCCTGATCCGGGAGCGTTTCGGCGCCGACTACGCCATGGAGCAGCCCCGGTTTTTCAAGAACAAGAACAAGGTCCAGGACGCCCACGAGGCCATCCGGCCCGCCGCGGTGATTCATACCCCCGATTCGGTGGCCGCCCATCTGGACGCCGACCAGTTGGCCCTGTACACCCTCATCTGGCAGCGCTTCATGGCCTCGCAGATGACGCCGGCGCTCATCAACAACCACGCCATCACCATCCGGGCGGGCGATTACCAGTTCCAGGCCACGGGCGCCACCATCGCCTTTCCGGGCTTCATGACCCTGTACCGGTCCGAGGAGGACGGCGAGGACGGCGAGAGCACCCTTCCGGAGCTGGCCGAGGGCAGCGTTCTTCAGTGTCATCGGTACGAGCCGAAGCAGCATTACACCCAGCCGCCGCCCCGGTTTTCCGAGGCCACCCTGGTCAAGGAGCTGGAGGAGAACGGCATCGGCCGGCCCAGCACCTACGCCGCCATCCTGTCCACCATCCGGGAGAAGGGCTATGTGGAGATGTTCAAGGGCTCCTTCCGCCCCACGGAGCTGGGGTTCATCGTCAACGACCTGATCGTGGACAGCTTTCCGGATATCATGGACGTGGAGTTCACCGCCCGGATGGAAAACGACCTGGACCGCGTGGAGGCGGCCGAGGAGGACTATCTGACGGTGCTAAGGCGCTTCTACGACTCCTTCAAGCAGGAGCTGGACGCCGCGGACGAGCGGATGAGGAGCATGAAGCGCGAGGGCGTTCCAACCGGCCTGGAGTGCCCCCAGTGCGCCCGCCCCCTGCACATCAAGATGGGCAAGAACGGCCTGTTCCTTGCCTGCTCCGGCTACCCGGAGTGCAATTTCACCCGGGACTACACCCGCACGGAAAAAGGCGAGATCCAGCCGGTGGATGCCCCCCGGGAAGAGGCGACGGACAAGGCCTGCGAGAAATGCGCCCGCCCCATGGTGGTGCGGCGCGGCCGGTACGGGACCTTCCTGGCGTGCAGCGGGTATCCGGAATGCACCCATACCGAATCGATCCAGACGGACAACGGCGGCCAGCGCACCGGCGTGGCCTGCCCCCGGCGGGACTGCAAGGGCGAGCTGCTGGAGCGCCGCTCCAAGCGGGGCAAGGTATTCTACGGGTGCAGCCGGTTTCCGGAATGCGACTTCGCCACCTGGGACCGGCCCGTGGAGCGGGCCTGCCCGGACTGCGGCTCGCCGTACCTTCTGGAAAAAGCGAACAAGAAGCGGGGAACATTTCTGGCCTGCCCCAATCGGGACTGCCAATATACGGCCGAGCCCTGAAAAGAGCGGATAGCCGGCCCTGAAGATGGTCGGCCCATGACCCAAGATCAGCCGGCCCAAGATCAGCCGGGCCGAGATCCGATGGGATATGTTTCCTGCCGCACCATCCTATAAACGCTCCTGAGCGGGGAGGGATCTATGAAAAGATGGCCGGTGTTGCTGGTGGCGTGTCTGTTGGGAATCGGGTTGATCGGCGGAATGGGCGTGGCTCGGGGAGAGGCCATTCCACTGGACTACCCGAAACGGATCATTGACGATTCGCCGGACCTGGGACGGCCCGGGGTGCCATCCGATGATCCCGATTTGTACCCCGCGGCTCTTGCGGCCGCCGCTCTGGGCCATCGGCTCCCGCTCTCCACCGCCATGGCCCGGCATCTGAATCCGATGCCCCCGTTGAGCGGTTTGGATGCGCCGGTGGACGTTGCCTACACGGATGATCGCGGCGGCAGCCGGCAGGTGATGCTGTTCGACCATCAGCGCCCCCTGTGGCGGCTTTTTCGGGACGCCCGCTTCCTGAGAACATTTCAGGGCGCGGTGGCCAGGTGGCGATCTGACTACCTGCGGCGCCTGACGCCGGGCGCGCAAATCGCCATCCAAC